>CAIYTJ010000417.1 GCA_903929065.1 uncultured Bacteroidales bacterium
AAAAATCAACACCATTCAGAGCTGTATTTGAATATTTGGCTGCTAATATTAGCGGAGTTGAAAACAGTAAAATCAGGAAATTCTGATAAAATGAAATGAAAAACAAGTTGAAAAGAACCATTTTAAAACCTTTAAGATAAGGATTTTGACGCAATACATTCCAGCGATAGTCTTCTTCACCTTTCCAAAAAATCAGATTGTAACCGCCTTTTCTGTAAAAATTATAACTCAATCGAAGTCCCCAGATGGTAACCAAACATATCATTAACCAAACCCGAGGAGATGACGGAAATGAAAACAAAGTTATCAAGGCGTAAACAATTGGCATTAAACTCCATATTTTATCGACCTGGCTGTAATTTCTGGCAATTTCCCCGATAATAAAACAAACCCCGGCAGTGATTAACATTACCAGGACTAAAGTCTGAAAAAGATGTCCGGAACCGGAATTTTCATTTCCAACTAATTGAAATACTGTGTTTTGAATAAAAAAAGTCATTATTTTGATTTTATGTTATAGATTGAAACTTTAATTGTAACAAAAAAAGAATCAATAAGTTTTAAAATATGAATGGAATAAACATTTTTGTTCGTTTCATATAATTTTCATAAGACTGACCAAAATATTGGATGCATTCCCTTTCATCGTATCGGGAAGTGAAATATAATAAAATAGTTGATAATAAGGTGATTATTGAAAGAATGATGGTTGGATTTTTTAGAAAAATAGCCCATGTGACAAAAATTAATGAAGCATAAAGCGGATGCCTGATGCGCTTGAAAACGCCGGTATCAATCAATTCAGTGGTTTTTTCAAAACCGAACAAATTTTCTTCATTCCGGCTTGCACTTGGTTTTCCGATAATTTTAATGAGTAAAATTCCGGCAATCACCAGATAAGCCGAATAAATGAGTAAAATCCAAGAAATCAATTGATTCCAGTCAAAAGGATTCTCAAACCAGAATTTGTAATTTGAAGCAAAAAGCCATGACATGCAAATCCATGCAAAATAACGTGGAAAACCATGACTTTTAGGATCGAAAAGTGTTCGCCACGAAATGAAAGTTATCAGCAATGCCAGAATTCCAAAAATGATTAGTTTTGACATAATTGTATGAATTTTAGTTTCTATATTTCACTTACCCGAATTTTCTTTGTTTTGAGTTTGCTGTTGTTAGTCAGATAGATAAGGTCTTCAATTTTCGATGCTAATACGCCAACAAATGCACAATCCTGTTTAATTTCAATAACTCCAACTTCATCCGGTTTCAATTTTCCCTGCTTTTGGAACAATCCGGCGATATCGCCTTTGGAAATTTTATCACGCCTGCCGCCTGAAATATAAACCGTTTTCCAAATTGATGGCAATGGTAACGGAGCTGGTCGGAATTCTTCAATGGGCGTTTTACCAATAAAATCCGGTAAATCCTCGTTTTTCCATGCCAGAATGTAGGCCGTTCCATCACTGTTCATGCGGGCTGTGCGGCCATTTCGATGAGTAAATTCCTGACTTTTTGATGGAAGTTGATAATGCAAAATGAATTTTATTTCCGGAATATCCAGTCCTCGTGCCGCCAAATCAGTAGCTAGAATCAGTTGATGTGTTCCGTTCCGGAACTTTACCAAAGCACGTTCACGGTCAATTTGTTCCATGCCACCGTGAAACGTTCCATGGCTTATATTATTAGCCGTCAGGTGATCGCTAACGCGCTGAATAGTTTCTTTGAAATTGCAAAAAATAATTCCCGGTTGATTGCCAATGTGACTCAACGCATCTACCAGGGTTTCCAGTTTGTCTTTCGACGGTGAAAGAATGGTTTTTAATGTCAGTTGAGTAATCGTTTCGTGCAGGTAATTGATGTATTTTGGGTGCTTTAAACCGACAGATGACGGGATTTTCAATGCTTGTGTGGCTGATGTTAGCACTTTATTCTTCACGCCGGGTAATGCAGCAATTATTTCAGTCATTTCCGCTTCAAAACCAACTTCCAGTGATTTGTCAAACTCGTCAAGAACCAGCGTTTTGATAAATTCCGTGGAAAAACTTTCTTTTCGCAAATGATCGGCAAGGCGTCCCGGTGTTCCAATTAATATGGCTGGACGATGTTTTAAATCAATTTTATCTTTAGAACCGGCACGGCCGCCATAAACCGCATTGGTTTTAAAACCGGTTCCCATTTGGCGGATAACCTGTTCAATCTGAAGCGCTAATTCGCGGGAAGGAACCACAATCAATACCTGAACTTCAGCACAATTTTCGTCTAATCGGTCAATAATTGGCAGTAAAAATGCAACTGTTTTACCTGTGCCGGTGGGAGAGAGCAATACAACTTCCGGATTGGACTGAATGGTTGTAAAAGCCTCACTTTGCATGGGGTTGAGCGTTTCAATGCCCAGTTTTTCGAGAATATTTTGTTGGTTCATGGTGCAAAGGTACGACAATCAAATTTATAAAGAGATTTCAACGTATTATTTACCACTTCTCAGCCAGGCCATAAACATTTTCACTTCGGTATAATTCAGAAAAGTGCTCAACATTTCGTAAATTGAACCTGTTTCCGTTCCATTTTTGATCAGTTCTTTTGCTTTTTGTTGTTTTTCTACAGAAATAAACTCGTTTATATTCAGTTCGCCGCTGATAATATAACGTTCCAAATGACTGATAATGGTCGTTTTACTCAGATTACGCGTAAATGCAATTTCATCAATGGTTTTGCCGTCGTTATACATTGACAATGAAACCCGAAAAGTTTCTCCTACAGGTTTTTTTTCTTTTCTTTCTCGTTTTGTTGAAAGCTTTTCATGCATTAATGATTCAAGCTTGTTTTCTTTACAATATTTCTGAATCACTTCCAGAAAATATTTTCCATATTTTTCTACTTTTGCCGGTCCAAAACCGCTGATTTGAAGTAATTCTTTTTCGTTTTGAGGCAGAAAATCAGACATTTCGTTCAACGTCTGGCTTCCGGCAACCAGGTAAATCGGTAAGTCACGTGGTTCACATAATTGGTTGCGAACAGTTAATAACTGTCGATACAATTCCGGCTGTCGCGTAGTGAGTTTTTTTGTTGAACTTGTTTTGGCATAGGCATTTACGCTGAAATCGGGCAGAATGAAAGTGTTTTTCAATATAAAGTAATCTTCGACCGTAAATTTGAGCTTTATTCCTTTGAGTAAGTGCATCTTTTGCGCCACAGTTGAGAAAATAGTGCGGATAGAATCATTGTATTCCGAAGCATTTTGCCGACTGTCCGAAACTGCCGGTGATTGCCTCAGGGTTTCCAGTAAAATTCCCGTTTTGTCGATAAAGAAATCTGCTGCAGCAGAAATTCGGGATTGTAGATATTCCTCATCAACCGGTTTGGTTTGCACAATTCCATAAACCTGATTTTGAAATTTATCAGCCACTTCCTGAATTGATTTTGTCAATCGAAGAATTTCAGTTAGGAACTGTATAGTTTCATCGTTGAAGGAACTTTTTACTTCCGTCACATCATTCAACAACCGGTTGGTCATGCCAACTAAATTCCGAAAATCGAACAGTTGATTCAGGATAAAGTTGCGATACAGATTTCGCGATTCATCCAGCTGTAATTCAAGTTCTTCGTAAGGAATTTTGTTTTGTTCATGCTCTACTATCTGACGGTCATTTTGAATACTTTGTGGATTGATTTTGCTCAACAAAACCATGCCTTCCAACGACCGGCAACGGCTCAAAGCCACGTAAACCTGACCGGCAGCAAAAGCTGCTCCGGCATCAATTACCGCTTTATCAAAAGTCAATCCCTGGCTTTTATGAATGGTAATGGCCCATGCCAACCGCAACGGATATTGAATAAACTTTCCAAGTTCCTCTTCTTCAATTTGTTTAGTTGTCGGATTAGTTGAATATCGGATATTTTCCCAAACTGCTTTTCCGAGTTCAATAGTTTCAATATCGTCAGGGCATTTTATACTGATTGATTCTTCATCAATGCTTTCAACGACTCCAATTTTGCCATTAAAGAACCGGCGGGGCGTTTCGGTATCGTTTTTAAGAAACATTACTTTGGCACCGATTTTCAATTCCAGCATTTTTTCGGTCGGGAAACTTTTTTCAGGATAATCACCCTGAATTTCAGCATCGAATGTGTAAGTTCGTCCTTTTATTTTGGCAAGTTCTTCAGCATTAATCTGATCGGCTTTATAATTATGCGTGGTAAGTGTAATAAAAGTATCGTCCTGAGGTGCCAGAAATGAAGGATTGTAGCGACTTTGAAGCAATTTTAATCCTGAATCCGACAGGCAATTATTTCTGACTTCATTCAACACCCGGATAAAATCACTGTTTGTCTGCCTGAAAATTTTATCAAGTTCAATATAAACCGGCTGTTGCTGAAAAATAACGTGACTGTGAAAGAAATACGGGCTTTTATAATATTCTGATAATAAACGCCATTCATCGTCTGATGCAACCGGCGAAAGCTGAAACATATCGCCGATAAAAATCACCTGAACACCTCCGAACGGCTCATTATTCCGGTAACGGACATGGCGGAGAATTGTATCAACCGAATCGAGTACATCTGCACGAACCATACTAATTTCGTCAATCACAAGTAATTCAAGTTCCTGCAACACTTTTCGGCGGCTTCCCTGCATTTTCATTTTCTCAATCAGGTTTTTACGACCTTCTGTAGTTGGTATAAACGGCGTGAAAGGTAATTGGAAAAACGAATGCATGGTTGTTCCACCGGCATTTATGGCAGCCACACCCGTTGGAGCTACTACTGCCATTTGCTTTTTGGTTTCCTTTTTCAGGTTATGCAAAAACGTTGTTTTCCCGGTTCCTGCTTTTCCTGTAAGGAAAATGGACCGGTTTGTAAACAATGCAAAATCTTGCGCTAACTGGTAATATGGTGAGGTTTCTTGCATAAATCAGGTTGAAGTTTCAATATCGCAAAATTAATCAAAACGATTAACAAAACAATGCTAAACTTCCATTATTTTTCTACGTCATATTAAATCTATATTAAAATAATAGATAACATTGATAACTATTCATTTTTATAACTACTTTTGTAAAATTAATTCCCGAGTTTTTGAAAGAAACGAATCATACAGAAATGAAAGAACCGGTTGGCC
>CAIYTJ010000418.1 GCA_903929065.1 uncultured Bacteroidales bacterium
AACCCTTCCGGCAGCCTGACGTAGATAATTTTCTTGTCGTGGTCAATTTCCTCAATATATTCTTCGCCGGCCGGAATCAACAATTCATCATTTTTGGTAGGTATCACAAAAAGCACATTATCTGTTGTCTGATCCACTTCCGAAATCACGCCCAATAATCCTTTTTCGGCATCAATCAGGCTGAATCCGGCAAAATAATCCAGTTCAATTTCCGTATCTTCTACTTTTTCCAGATATTTCTTAGGCAGGTAAATTGTCAATCCATAAAATGACCGTGCCTGTTCTTCTGTCGTAACGCCATCCAACTTCAACAATCCGGTGGTACTTCCCTTGAAGCGATATTCCTCCAGAAAAAACGGCACCAGAATGCCCTGTATTTCAAAAACAAAATACGGAACATCTTCCCTGTCGAAAATATCGGAAGTAAATGAAAAGGACATTTCACCATTTACGCCGTGCGTTTTATTGATTTGTCCGATAGGAAAAACGGAGGATTTTGAAATCATATCAGGAAGGCCGACCCCCTAAATCCCCCTAAAGGGGGGACTTAAAGATGTTTTATTGAAAATTATAAGTGTTTTAATTCCCCTTTAGGGGTTAGGGGTTTTAATCCATTACCGTCACCCAACCGTGAGTGTCCGGTTCGTCACCGTATTGAATGGCACGAAGTTTATTATATAGTTTCGCGCTTATTTCCCCTGGTTTTCCATCTTTGGAGAAAACGTACGATTTATGTTCGTCATAGTCATCAATTCGTTCAATCGGGCTGATTACGGCTGCAGTTCCGCAAGCTCCTGCTTCTTCGAATGTGGCAAGTTCTTCCACCGGAATAGCGCGGCGTTCAACTTTCATTCCTAATTCTTCTGCGAGAACCATCAGACTTTTGTTGGTAATGGAAGGAAGGATGGAACTTGATTTTGGTGTTATATAGGTATTGTCTTTTATTCCGAAAAAGTTGGCAGCACCACACTCATCGATATATTTTTTTTCCTTGGCATCCAGATAAAATATGTTTGAATAACCCAATTCATGCGCTTTATGTCCGGCAACAAGGCTGGCGGCATAATTTCCACCGACTTTGTATTTTCCCATTCCCAACGGTGCTGAGCGATCGAATTCGCGCATAATTACAAACGGAGTAGTTTGGAAACCTCCTTTGAAATACGGTCCAACGGGTGTTACAAAAATAATAAACATATATTCATCGGCAGGCTTCACTCCTACCTGAGCGCCGCTTCCAAAAAGAACGGGACGTATATATAACGAAGCTCCCGATTCGTAGGGAGGAACAAAGCGCTCATTCAGTTTTACCACTTTCAACACCGCTTCTTCAAATAATTCCACGGGAACCTGAGCCATCATCGTACCTGCGCTCGAATCCTGCATACGCAAGGCATTATCTTTCATGCGGAATATCCGGATTTTTCCGTCTTTTCCACGAAACGCTTTTAATCCTTCGAATGATTCCTGTCCGTAATGAAGACTGGTAGCAGCCATGTGCAAACTTAAATACTCACTTTCGTGAACTTCCAGTTCTCCCCATGCTCCGTTTTTATATTCACAACGTACGTTGCAATCGGTTTTCATATAGCCGAATGCCAGATTACTCCAATCAATATTTTCCATGATAGTATAATTTTCAATTTTATAATTTCCAATTTCCAATGATTAACTGGGCTTCATTTCCCATATTAAAAAGCAAATCGATAATACTTAAATTTGGTTGAAACCCAAACCGTTGGTCGAAAACCTGATAATACGGTTTATTTTCGATAAAATTGTTTTTTTTAGGATGAATGCTTTCGCGCAAATCAATCACTTCTTGTGGTAAAACAGTGTTGTATTCTTTTGTAAGCAGAATATCGGGTTGTAAATCCAACAATTCCAACACTTTGGTCTGAATTTCACCATTAAAATCCCACAAGAAATCCCATTTTTTTTCGTAAAACGGCAATAAATCGTCCTTATAAAATTCAAGAAAAGGAGTTGAATTATATGCCGATTCTATGGAGCGCCAGTGATGAATTTGCCAGTCGTTATGTTCCGAGATTCGAATATCGCGCGTTAGAGTTTTTTCTCCCGCCGGTTTTTCCACCGGAATACTTAAAGCCAGTTTGCCATTTGCCGTCGCAATATGACACCGGTTGCGATAAGTTTGCTTAATGTAAGATTCACAACTTTCCAGAAAAACCGTTTCAGCTTTTGCTATGGCTGAATAATATTCCACCGGAGCTAAATAAGCAACTGACAAACATATTTCCGACATTTTCTTTCTACCGACTACAAACTATAAACTACTGATTATGGTCATCTTTCCGCATTCTTAAAAAACCGGTTGAATCTTATTTTTCCATCAAACAACCCTTTATCTTTGTCCAACGACAACCAAACCATTACCGGACGACCAACAATATGATCTTCTGGAACAAATCCCCAATACCGTGAATCGGCTGAATTATGGCGGTTATCGCCCATCATCCAGTAATAATCCATTTTGAATGTATATGTTTTTGTCAGTTTGTCATTAATATAGAATTCACCATTTTTCACTTCCAGTTTATTGTGTTCATACACACGAATAATTCGTTCATAAATTGGCAGGTTATATAAATTCAAAACCAAACTTGTTCCTTTTTTTGGCATCCAGATCGGACCATAATTGTCACGTGTCCAGGTTTTTGCACCTCCAAGCGGGAATACATCTAACCGTTTTGATTTTTCAATAACTATCTTAACATCCGGAGTTTCCTGTAATTTAGATTTTACTTCATCGGTCATCGGAAAATGTAAAATCTGAAGATTTGGATCAAGATTATACATTTTAGCCAATTCAGCAAGATTAGAGTATCCAAAAATCATTTGTGCATTATTATCATCAAGTAACATTCTGTCTTCATTACTAATATGCAGTTTATCAAACATATTATTAGTAAGTGATGAACCTTTAATTTGAACAAAGTAATTGAACTGAACACCTGGTATTTTTTCCTGTGCATTACCGTTTACATACACCTGATTATTTTTTACTTCCATCCAATCACCTGCAATTGCAACACATCGTTTTACATAATTTTCACGACGATCGACAGGACGATAAACAATATCTCCAAAAATTTGAGAATTAGACTTTACAAGCTGCCTTCCAATTGAATTACATTCTTCAGTATTCGGTTGTTTTAACGGGTTTTGTGACATTAAATATTTATAGCCTTCCCAATAACAATTTGTATAATAATCCGGATTTTGTTGATTTACACAAACAGTATCACCAGTTGGAAAATTAAACACCACGATGTCATTGCGCTTTACAGAATCAAATCCCTTTAACCTTTTATAATCCCATTGTGGATGTTCGAGGAATGATTTGCAATTGAGCAATGGAAAAGTATGCTGAACCAACGGAAACGAAAGCGGCGTATTAGGAACGCGCGGACCGTAACTGGCTTTGCTTACAAACAAAAAATCACCAACTAACAAACTCTTTTCCAACGATGAACTTGGAATCTGATAATTCTGAAAAAGAAAAGTATTGATAAAATAAACGGCAACTAAGGCAAACACAATGGCATCTACCCAACCCATTATGGCCAAAACTGCCTTATTTTCTGATTTCTTCCAAAAAGTCCATGGTATATATCCTGAAATAAATGCGTCAAAAACAACCGGTAAACCCAAAAGCCACCAATAGTTTCCAACCCAGACAATAAATAAGATATAAATTAAACTCCATACGCCGGCTTTAATCCATTGTTTAGGCGATTGTTGAAAACGGGAGGTTTGTTTTTCTGAATCCATATTATTTTTGAATTAATTTAGTTTTGTGACCCAATACGGGTTTGGAGTTATTAAAATTTTAGCATATCGTTCATACCTAAAAATCCTTTTTTACCACAGGTGAATTCTGCGGCCAACACAGCGCCAAGCGCCAAACCTTCACGATTCTTGGAATCATGTGTAATTTCAATTAAATCCACTTCCGACTCGTAGCGAATGGTATGAATTCCCGGAACTTGTCCTTCCCGAATCGATTTTATGGCAATTTCATCTGATTTCGATTCAATTTCCTTTACCCAACTGGTTTTTCTATCAATATTTTCCAAAATACCTTCAGCCAACGTAATAGCTGTACCGCTTGGCGCATCCAGTTTTTGCGTATGATGAACTTCGGTCATTTCCACATCATAATTCGGAAACTGATTCATTATTTTTGCCAGATATTTATTCACTGCCATAAAAATATTCACGCCCAAACTGAAATTTGAAGTCCAAAACAGCGTTTTACCACCATCTTCAATTTCCCTTTTCAGTTGAGGTAATTCTGCCGTCCAGCCAGTAGTTCCGGAAACAACAGCAACTCCGGAAGCAAATGCACGACGATAGTTACTCAGTGCAACTTGTGGAACTGTGAATTCTATTGCCACATCCGCACTTTTAAAAGCATCAGAATCAAAATCATTCAAATTTTCAACATCTATTATCGAAACAATTTCATGACCACGTTCCAGTGCAATTCGCTCAATGGTTTTACCCATTTTGCCGTAACCTATTAATGCTATTTTCATTTGCTTTATTTTCTTTATTTCCAATTCTCCGATGAACTAATCTCAAAATGTCAATATTGTCCCGTTTCCAACAATACCAATGTACAAGATTCTTCTACATGAATATCGTTCTTAATTAACAACTCCTCAAATTCGGGATTTTCAGTTCCTGGATTAAAAATCACACGCCTTGGATTAAGCGAAATTATGTATTCGTAATATTCAGGTTGAAATTTATCAGAAATATACATTGTCACCGTATCGATATCTTCAAATTGTATTTTTTCGGTATCAATTGTTCTCTCAAAAATTACCTCAGCCCTTTTCCCAATCAATTCAATTTCATGACCATATTTTAGCAACTTTCTTGCAGCCAGATAAGAATATCTTTCCGGATTACTGCTGGCACCTATTATTAATGTCTTTCCCATAACTAAATTTAATCTAAAATCGTAAATTTAATTTCATAAGTTATTTTATCCTTCTCTGAAAAAATCAAAGCATTCAAATATCTCTTCTTTTGTCGCCGTTTGATTTATCCTAATGTCTCCGATATCAGCTAAAAGCGTAAAATTAATTTCCATCGATTCG
>CAIYTJ010000419.1 GCA_903929065.1 uncultured Bacteroidales bacterium
AAACCAGCATGTTGGTTGACGAAATAAGAGCCGGCAGTTTTTTCAACGCCTGTTGTTTCCAGAATTCAGTATGACGGTGATAAAAATAATCTACATATATGCGGTCGAGCAATCGGCGAGTTTCGTCAGGTAGATCACGGAATGTAGCTGAACTCTGCATGGAAATGCGCGGGTGAAATTTGCGGGAATCACGCGAGTCACGTACAAAAAGAACTTCACAATGAAGCATGTACAATCCGTCGCGAATCAACACCTCTTTATTACCAAAATTATATCCTAGTGATGCAAAATGCGCTTCGATTTTCTTTTGAGTATCAAATTCAGGTTTGAATTTATAATTCTGCCAGCCGTCCTGCAATAGATATTCCCGAATCACATCGTCCGTGTATTTCCCAAACGTGGCATAAAGCACATGTTCCTTCAGATAAGGCTTCAGAAAACGGTTTTCGTCCCACCACAATCCTTTTTCTTCGAGATCTTGACGTGAAAATGGCAAAGCCGGATGAAAACTGCCTGTGAGTCCCCATACAGCATCTACAGGAATTTCCCATATACGGAAAAATCCCAGAATATGGTCAATACGATAAGCATCGAAGTATTCTGCCAATTTTTGGAAACGCTTGCGCCACCATTGATAGCCGTCTTTTTCCATTCCTTCCCAGTTGTAAGTTGGAAAGCCCCAGTTTTGGCCAGTTGCCGAAAAATCATCGGGCGGCGCACCCGCTTGCACGTTCGTATTGAATAAATTGGGGTCAACCCATGCATCTACGCTACGCGGACTTACGCCAATCGGAATGTCGCCTTTAATGGCAATACCGTTGGCACGCGCATAATCATGCACTTCTACCAACTGTTTATGTAAATGATATTGAAGGAAATAGAAGATAGCCACATCATTATAATGTGGATTATCAATGGAAGTCAGGACTTCTATTTCAACTTTGTTATAATTGGTGTGTGAAGGCCATTTCCCGAATTCTGGTGTGCCATGTAAATCACGGAGATATGAAAATGCCGCATAAGGAACAAGCCACTCTTTGTTAGTTTCGAAAAACCTTTTATAGTCATCAGAAGCAAATACCGTTGAGTTTTCGTGCGGATATACAGCTTTGAAATATTCCCATTTTGCACTCATCACGTTTTGGTAATCCGAAAACGTTTTACCATTCAATTCTTGTTTCTTTGCTTCGAAATAATCTTTTTGTTTTTTCGTTTTCAACTGTCCTACACTTTCCAGATGCAGATAAATTGGATGAAGTGCATATACAGAAACAGCATTGTAGGGATACGAATCGTAATTGGTATGATACAGAATTGTGTCGTTAATCGGCAAGGTCTGAATAATATGCTGACCGGTACGTTTTGCCCAATCCACCATTTTTTTTAGATCGTAGAATTCACCAATTCCAAAACCTTCTTCACTGCGAAGCGAGAAAACGGGAATAGCTACTCCTGCTCCTTTCCACGAAGGAATGGTGCGGATAAAATGCTCATCATTTACAATCGTAAGAGCTTGTTTGTCAGCTTTCTCCACCAAACGGTTTGGACCACCGCCCCATGCCAGCACTTCGTCGGTTGCAGAGTCAACAATAAG
>CAIYTJ010000420.1 GCA_903929065.1 uncultured Bacteroidales bacterium
AACAACTAACGTTTGGTTAATCATTTTAGTATTTTATGTTGTTTTAATTGCAAAAAAGGCTGTCTTTCTGGTATTCGAAGACAGTCTTTTTGATTATGTATGTTTTATTAGATCTATTATTGTGCAGGCTAATTTACACACACTTCCCCTCGTTTGCAAACGAGGGGGAGAAATGAATTTTATTGTTTCACCACTTTCCCGCTCTTAATCATTACACCATTAGTTGTAATCCGGTACAGATATAAGCCTTTATCGTACTGACTCAGATTAACGGTGTTTTGAACGGAACTTATCGGTGTACGCATGATTACGCTTCCTTTTAAATCGAGGAGTTCGAAAGTACAGGGTTCGGAAAGCAATTCGGAGTTTACATAGATTTTATCAGTTGCAGGGTTTGGATAAATCATATTATCGCGCTTTGTTTCCGGTTGAGTAATTCCGGTGAGTACAAGCGGAACGCCCCAGGAAGTGTTTCCTTTTTTGTAATACACCAAAGACATATCATCACCAATGTCCATTAATTCCCAACACGAATAATATGGCCCACCCAATCCTTTTGTATAAGAATAGATGGGGACGCAACCATCATACCAAATCTCCCGCCAGCATGTTCCACTTCCTTTAGTTAACTGTTGAGATATATCAGGTGTATTTTTTCCAATAGTTTCTCCGATATACATACTATTATAACCTTCACAGTAAATATCATTAACAATAGGTGCATCAGGATAAATATTAAATTTATTGTTTTGTCGTATTACCTCGGTTGAAGTATAATGTACAAAGTCGACATTATTAGTTAGTTGTTTAACCTCTTTTGTATACACAATTGAGTCATTATAATCTTTACGACTTAAATACTTAACAATTGACTCTTTTTTAAGTTTAATATTAGCAGACATATCACTTCCTAAAGTCTGTGTAGAATTAAAAACGGTATGAATTTCATCGCCAACCTGAAAATCATACACATCAAACCAGGTTAAGTTTTGAATACCTACATTTGGATTAGTCATGCCTACTAATTTAAATCCATCCCACGAACCGGTAAAGTGATCTGTTCTATTATTAGGATTTGGTATTTCGAGAAAACTAAATGTATTCAATAAGCCGTAATACTTACTTAATAAAATCGTTTTATTATCAAAATCAGTAGTACCACTTTTTTTAATTATTGCAGGCACTCCGGATGATGTGGTAACTGCACCATTAAATACAATTGTTTTTACAGAATCGGTCAATCCCAGAAACGATATTTGTTCTATTTTTGTAATAGTCCCTGCAATCCAGGTATCAGATTTAGAATAAACTGTCCATCTTTCATTTAATTGAGCATCAGTTTTAATTTTTATTGTGTCATTATTTTTATTCAAAAAATAATTCCATGCTTTATGGATAATGATTTTGCTTCCTAACCACGATGCACCGTAAGGCGTATAGCAATTTCCATCTGATTTCTGAATATTCTTTAGCGGATAAAGAATAGAATCTTCGTTAAACTTCACCGAATCAATGCGCATGCTTTTTACACCTCCATAGGAATCGGCAAATAATGTTGTCCGATGAGAATATACTGCCTGATAATTTTGCGCTCCCACACCGATAGCTGCTATCAGCAACAGGAATAGAATTGATCTTTTCATAGTATATTAATTAGTTTTTTCTATTATCGGAAACTTTGCCCTCAAACTCCCCCTCGTTTACAAACGAGGGAGGGGGAGAAATGAATCTTATTGATTCACCACTTTCCCGCTCTTAATCATTACACCATTAGTTGTAATCCGGTACAGATACAAGCCTTTATCGTACTGACTCAGATTAATGGTGTTTTGAACGGAACTTATCGGTGTACGAAGGATTACGCTTCCTTTTAAATCGAGGAGTTCGAAAGTATTCGATGCTGCACTTAATTCACCTTCAATACTCAAAATGCCAGATGAATTAATCATTACCTTAAGCGAACTATAATTTTGGTTAGTCACTGCTGTTACATAACTGCAATCGAGCGTTCCGGGAACATGATACGTGCCATAATCGGGATGAACGTAGCAACGAAGACCGGTATATACCAGAGGCATATCACAAGCCAAAATATTAAAAATGTTTGACATGAAGAAATAGGTTTCATCGCCAACTCCCTCAATAATTTTGCTGACTTGATCCAAATATAGGTGTCCTGAATTAATACAATATCTCACATGTAAAATTTTGTGCCAGCTGTTTAGAATAAAATCAGAACCTATACTATCAACAATGACTTGAATTTTAGCCATCGGATAGTCTACTGTCCAGGAATCTCCTTTGTTTGCTCCATAAACATATAGCGTACTAAATTTCCTTGATGAAGTGTTATAGAAATAAACAGTATCGTTGCTTTGATATACCGCTACTTTAGTGTCGTAACCAAAACACTCAGGTTTATTTCGCAAATGACTCATTATTCTACAATTTTTAGCTTGAATAATTGTATCTCCTGTTATTTTTACTGAGAAATAATCATAAAGGAAGTTATTGTTAGGCGGTGATATATAATATTTTTCCCCATAATACCATTGAGTACCG
>CAIYTJ010000421.1 GCA_903929065.1 uncultured Bacteroidales bacterium
GGTCGATAATAATGGTCCTAATCCATCGTGAAGTTCTTTCGAGAAATGAGCCCGTTCTTTTTCTTCGGTCTGAATAATAGCTTTTACGATATTTCGCTTCTGAATTTGTTTTTTTTCAGTTATATCATGTATAACGCCGTAAATCTGATCTTCATTGGCCACATAATTCAGGAAGATCTCCACAAACAAAGTAGAATTATCTTTTCGAACACACTCAATTTCGGTGTTTTTGATTTGGTCTTTTTTTAAATCAAATGAAATAAATGCCTGAAAATAATCACGGTACTCCGGTGAAATAAGCTCCGATAGTTTTAATCCTTCTAGTTCAATTTCTTTATACCCAAACATCCTGCCTATTGAATGGTTGACATATATAATTTTACCATTTTTATAAATGAATATTCCGTCGGTTATATTTTCTGAAAGGAGTTTGTATTTTTTTTCGCTTTTCCGGAGCGCATCTTCCATCTTTTTACGTTCAGTAATATCGGTTGCTATGGTACCGGTACCAAACAGATTTCCGTTTTCATCAAAAATAGGATATCGTTTTATTAATGAAATTGATTCCATACCCGAATGCAACTGAATAGGCAATTCCTTGATTACAAATTCGCCCTGCGCAAGTTTTTGTGCTTTTCTTTCATCTGCCATATAGGTTCTTACCGGTTCACTGTCAGCAGGTGTACCAAAAGCTTCAGCATCAGTTTTACCCTGAATATCTTTTATGGATGAAACTCCTCTGCCTGCTAACCAGGCACGGTTTGCAGCTACAATTTTAAGATCGAGATCTTTAACCACAATCCGGTCTGTTGTGTTTTCTACCGAAGCCAGCAAAAATCTTTTTTCTTCTTCAATGCGTTTTCGCTCAGTAATATCCCGAATGGTACCAATCATTCTTACCGGCTGATTATTTTCATCAAATTTTAAATCGCCAATTCCATGCACCCATCGATCTTCCCCATCGTTATGTCTCCTGATTTTATACTCCTTATTGAATCTATTCTTTTTCCCAATTACTTCATCATAAAAATAATTAATCATCATCTCCTGCATATCGGGATGAAGAATCAAAATCCATTCTTCAAAAGTTTTTTTTGTTTTTGTATCTAATCCAAATATTTCATCAAGAATTTCTGAACTTTCCCATGTTCCATTGGAAATGTCGAGGATATAAGTTCCCAGCATCGCAATCTGTTGCGTTTGTTTTAAAAATTGCTCGCTTTCCCGAAGTGATTCTTCTAATTTCCGGTGTTCAGTAATGTCAATCAGATAGTGAAGAAAAACTTCTTCGCTTACTTCTATCCAGTACGAATCCCAAATTTTGCCAAAAGCATATAATTCAGAATTGTTTTGCATTGGTGATTCAGTATAGCATTCATTGCCAAGACAAAATGAGCATTTTGAATTGAGGTTTTTTGATTCTAAATCTGTAAAGTTTGCAGTATTATCGATTTTCCCAAATTCCCGCCAGCAATATCCGCCAATTGTGGCGCCAAAATCTATTGCTATTTTATTTGCAGCCAGAATAATTCTGTCAGATTGCCTGACATACATAGCCGGATAGGGCAACGATGAGAAAAGTACTTCGTTAAGTTCGAATGGTTTGTTTTCAAATCCGTTAGAGTTGGTAAGGGCTGAATTATCTATTGATCTGTTTGCACCCTCACGGAATGTGAAATTTTTAATTGAGTCAGAATTTGTTTTTTTCACAATAGTTGTTGTTAAATATTAGCTCGAATATTTACTATGAAAAATGTGAATTAGTTACTTTATATAACGTCCACAGGCTAATATTGTTTCTGACAACAATTTATTGTAACAGGAGGATTAATATGATTAATTTTCTTTTTCAATAGCCTGAACCACTAAACTGGCTATCGTCATTCCAAACATGGCAGGCATATACGAAGTTGTTCCATTTACCTGTGCTTTCAGGCTGCACCATTCGTGGTTAACCAAATCAGGATCGCCGGGTCCTTCAATAGCTTTGGGACACATACACTTTTCAGTACCACATGATGCATTTTCACCTTTGTTTTTAAGCAATTCATCGCTGTAAACACACATGAACTTTTTGCTGGTTCCACCCAGTTTCTTGAGTCGACCACGCAAAGCTGCTCCAAGCGGACAGCCTTGTACTTTCCAAAATTCAGTAACCTTGATGCGTGTTGGATCCATTTTTAATGCTGCTCCCATTGATGAAAAGAAGGTAGCATTAGTTTTAGTGGCGGTTTGAATCAAATGAACTTTATTGGCTAAGCTGTCAATTCCATCAATAATAAAATCGTAGGTGTCGAGTTCAAACGATTCAGATGTTTCCGGGCTGTATATTTTTTGAAGTGCTGTTATTTCAGCGGTTGGATTTATTTCCAACAGTCTTTCTTTCAATACTTCTGTTTTTACTTTTCCAACGGTTTTAGTAGTAGCCATCAACTGACGGTTCACATTGGTTACACAAACCCGGTCGGAATCCACAATGGTCAGATATCGAATGCCCGAACGGACCAAACTTTCGGCACACCAACTGCCAACACCGCCAATTCCAAAAATTATCACGCGTTTTTTCGACGCTTTTTCTATAAAACTCTTTCCCAGAAGCAATTCTGTGCGCTGGAAAATACCTTTTTCAATACCCATTTTTATTTTATTATCAATTTTTCTTAATACAAACTAACTAAAAGACTGGCAATTTTCAAAATAATCTAGTGAGTCTGATAATTTAGTCTCTAGTTCGTAATTATTCCCAGGTATTTACTATCCGAAAAATATTTGTTATTTGATGATGAGAAATACAACCAGGTATGAATTTCTGATTTTGACCAATATTCCGGTAAAGTAAATTCAACGACTTTACTGCTTCGCAATGCAATGTTTTGATTGTAAACCATTTGCTTGTTGGTGACATTGAGTAATACAATACAGAGATTATCGTCAGGTTTCTCATTTAATAATTCAGAGTCACTCCATTCAAGTTTGAACGTATTTTTTATCAGATTATTGATTCCATAGGAACCGGGAACAGGAACATTTCCTTTTGAAATTTGTACCTGACTGTAATCTATTTTGAAATCAGAAAATTCACCTGATACACATGTTTTCATTGCCAACGACACAGCACGGTTAATGCCATATTGACCCCCAAAAGTGACGGTAAATAACTTCCGCATGCAATTAAGTTCTTTGACCACAAAGCCGAATTTACCCCGTTGATTTTTTTGTCCTGCAGTATTAGGATTGGAAGCAACCCGATATACTTTGAGAATGTTCAATCCATCTTTGCGGGTAGCAGCAACAGCTGTACCATGTTTCCCGGAAATTTTACCAAAAGTAGAAGACTTAAATGTTGCCATAATGATTAGTTGATAGTTTACAGCTGATAGTTTATAGTTAAGATTCAAACTGCAAATATAAGGTAAATAAACCACAGAATAATCACAGAGGAAGAACAAAGTCAGCACAGTGTTGCATCGGACGATCATCGGACGGTCATCGGACGGTAGTGCGAGGTAGTACAGAAGAAGTACTTAGGAAATAGAGAGGAAAGAATATTGTTTCAGACTGACTATTTATCCATTCTGACTTACCAATATTAACGATTTTTTATTCAAAATATCAATTTGTCTGCCATTCACTTTTATTATTCCATCCTTGTCAAACTCAGCAAGAACACGACTTACGCTTTCACGACTGGTATCTACCAGATTAGCAAATTCGGTTTGAGAAAGTGGTAGTGTAAAGCTATCGCTTTTAAAAATTTTATCAGCAAAATCGAGTATTGCATCAGCCATATTCCCTCTGATTAGCTTTTGAGTGCGATTGGCGCAGCGATTAAATGATTCCAGCTCATTTTTGCAAAACTCCTGAATGATTTCACGGGTAAATTCTTTGTTTTCGTCTAAAATATTCTGGAAAACCTCTAAATCGATGTAACAGACTTCTGCATCCGAAACTGCTGTAACCGAATACTGATTGATTTTACTGCCAAAGGTAGTTGGTAATCCAAGATAACTCGGTGCATTTACCATTTTCACAATTTGCTCGGTGTAAGGCCCTGCAATATGAATCTTAGCCAAACCGGTTCGCAAAAAAACCACATTCGTTGAGTAAGTACCCTGCTTAATGATAGATTCACCTTTTTTTAATTTCAGTTCCAAGTGGTTGTTTGATAACTGATCAAGGCTACATTCACTCAACATGGAGGTTGCTATAGTTTTGAACGGACAATTTCTACAATCGGTTTGCATGGAGTATTGATTTGAAGGAATAATGTGCAAATATATAGATTGTGATGCATATCACAAAATAATGTATGCATTTGCACGCAAATAATTTGAATAAATAAATTTTTCCATAATATATTTGCAAAAATCTTTCTGGATTGGACAAATTCAACTTTTTGTAATTCAAATAAATAACTAAAAGGGAGTATGTGCCATATTATTACGTATCATTATGACAACCATTGAATATAAAAGTCTAAAATCAGAATTAATTGTCGATGCACGTGGTACAGCTCATCCCGGACCACTATTGGCGGTTAAAAAAGCCATTCTTGAGCTTAAATCAGGGGATATTATGGAAATACTTTCAGCTGATGAAGGTACTAAGTACGATATTCCACA
>CAIYTJ010000422.1 GCA_903929065.1 uncultured Bacteroidales bacterium
AAAGGAATAGACCATAGCAATGGATTTGTTGACATTCCTTCCGTGGCGTTGAAGTCTACACTGGACAATTACAAACCCTATATACAATATCTACTTTTGAATGGTTATCTTGAAAGGAGTTATTTTGTTTATAAAATCAAAGGCAGGCCTAGTCCAGAATACCTTTTTAGAGATTATACTAAGTCCAAACCTTTTGGTTATCGTTTCACAGAACATTTTAAACAATGGGTCACGATAAAAAGGGTAATATTCGTTCCAATAAATGATAACAAAGCCATTTCCACAATAGCTCCAGTTAAAACAAGCAAAAAGAATTTCACTAACAAATTGTTTTTAAATCCTGAAATTGTAAAGAGGTTGAAGAAAGATTTTAAAAGCTGTCAGATACTATCTACTGAAATTGAAAAAACTAATTTTCAGAACAGTAAGTTCATTGATGTTGGTAAATGGTTTTATAATCAGGCCGAATTATTCAAGTGGAACAAAGGGGACAACACCTTCAAATTCACTTCTAATAGATTATATACCAATTTTACCATGCTATCTTCTCATGTGCGGTTGAATAACATTCAGTTGAATAATGAGTTTCTGAGATGCAAAGATGTTAGCAATTCATTCCCCTTGATGCTGGCAATTTATTGTATAAAACAAAATCCCGAATTAATCCATGATGCTGATTTTGTTGAGTATTGCAGTTGGGTTACTACAGGTACTTTTTATGCAAATCTTTGCAAAGGTTTAAATGAAAACCGGAATTCGGATGAGAAAAACAGATTAGCTCGTTCGAACAAAAAGAATCTTCAGAATAATTCAACTGAAATTACCGGAGTAAAATCAAAAAGATTATTTACCAAAGACATCGTAAAACTGCTCTATCAGATCTATTTGAATGGAAGTGTTGATGGTACCCCTTATATACAAGGCTATAGCAATTCATTGATTACTGATTATATGAAACTCAAGTTTCCGTGCATTCACGAACAAATTGTTAAGATAAAAGAAAGAGAACAAAGCATTTATGAGGTATTGGTAAAAATAGAATCCAATTTCATATTTCGAGTTGTTGGAGAGCTTTATAAAAAGTATGAATCTATAAAATTGTTGACCGTTCATGATTCAATTTATACCACTACTTCCAATTTTGAAAAATTAGAAGCTGAATGGAATGTTCAACTTCAGAACTTATTTGAGTTGCTTCCTTCAAATGAATTTTGTCATGAAAATCATAATAATGAGACTATTAGTGAAATTAAAGAAAAAATGGAAAAAGAAATGATTATGGATATAGAAGAAATTGAAGAATTAGATTTTGATAATGCACCTGTATCATTAATCAACGATAGACATCGTTACGTACTCGATAAATTTGATGACTTTCCGGATGAAGGTGATGATGATTTTTATATGAAACTATAAAAGCACTAACAATAATGCTTTTACCCGATACAGCGATTAATTTTGTGGGATTTCGGGTGTGCTTTGAAGGACAAAATGCAAGGTTGACATAAACCTATAACATTTTAGCTTAGCAAAATCAAAACAAGTCTTTTGGATTCATTTTCAGAAATTCGGTTATTCCGATACCACCCGTACCCACCAATAAAACTTTGTCTGGTTTATAACTTTTAGAAAATGCGCTCATCCCTTTGTTATCGGCTCTACGCCCACTTTTAACTTCAATTCCAATGAGTTTTCCATTTTTTTTAATCACAAAGTCGACCTCATTATTATTTTCTCGCCAATAGAAAAGTTCGTAGTGTTCCGAGACAGAGGAATTTATCAAATGACTTCCAATTGCTGATTCTACCAATCGTCCCCAATCCTTTGCATTTGTTTGTATTTCGGCAAAAGTGTGGTTTTCTAATGCGGTCAATAATGCATTGTTATACACCTGAAATTTAGGACTTGACGACCGCTTGTGAACTACATTTCCTGCATATTTTTCTATTCCACCAAGCAATCCGGCATCTGAAAGCAATTGTAGATAATGAGACAAAGTGGTGGTATTGCCTGCATCCTGCAACTGTCCCATCAGTTTTGTATAAGAAAGTATTTGTCCAGAATACAAAGCACCTAACTCGAAAAGTCGCTTTAATAAAGCCGGTTTATCTACGCGGGTAAGCATTAAAATGTCTTTGGAAATACTGGTTTCAATAAGCGCATCTTTTATATAATTACGCCAACGCTGTTCATCTTGTATCAATTGTGTTGCACCCGGGTAACCACCAAAGTAGATATATTCTTCTACTGTCCATCCAAAAGCCTTTTCCATTTCTGAGAATGACCAATGTCCCAAGTGCGTAATCTCAAACCTACCGGCCAGCGATTCGGTTAATCCTTTTTGAATCAACAATCGAGATGATCCTAATAAAATAACTTTTATGTTTATTTTTTCGCGGGTATCTCTATCCCATTGTTGTTTGACAATTTCACTCCAATTATCTATTTTTTGAACTTCATCAATGACCAACAAAAATTCAGATGCTTGAATTGCCTTCATTCTCAGTCGGGCAGTTTCCCAGATTTGAAGTATCCATTCCGAGTTTGAATTTAAAACTGCATCTGCCGATTCGAACATGTTTGGAATGATTGTTTCTTCCAACAGTTGCAAAATAAGGGTCGTTTTACCAACTTGCCGTGGACCAACTAGCACCTGAATGAAACTTCTTTGCTCATTTATTCGGCTTGTAAATTGTTCTATATTAGACCGTTTTATCATATTAACGCTAAATACTCAATATGTTGATTAATTTTACTCAATAATGATTGCAAAAATACGCAACATTTTTGAATATGCAATATCATTTATAAAAATTTGTAGGTGAAAACCTGTCACCGCACTTACAACTCAGTTGGAATTTATATAAGATATGGTTATATATCCAACTATTCTACTTCAAGTTGAACGCCATCAATTCCAATAAGAGCAATTTCTTCTGAAATTTTATTTACAGGAATACCGAAAGTTAGTAATTCATCTAGCTTACTACTTTTAAAATAATTGTAAAAATCTGTCTTATAAGCGTTCTTGTTTGTGCACCATTGCCAGTTTTTATAACCAGAAGAGTAATATGACATAAAATGTTCTGTCAAGAGAAAATCAAATATCATTCTGTTTTCATTTCTCATTTTGGCAAACAGGTTTTTATTGTAGGTCAAACACATAAACTTATCGTACACGTACATATAATCGAGATCAAATCTTCTTTTGAAGAAAGGAAGTGAGAAAGTATTATATGAGTGGGCAACAGCTAATTTCTCTTCTATTGTAATATTAAACTTTGAACCTGTTAGATGCCGTTTGATGTCTGAGTAAAAATGGAATCCTTCATGTGTTAACAAATCATACATAACGAAATAAAGAATATAAAGTGCTGCATTAAGTCCTATTGGGGTTGGGGAATCAATGTGGTCTATCATGGAAGTTATATACAATTTTATATTGTCTTTGTAGAAGGTAATTACACCCGGAGAATTATTTTCAACCGAAAAATCCATTAAGGTGTAAGACGCCAGGATAATTTCATTTTGATCGGATTCGGCATTCTCACTGTCGTTAGGGTTTACAGAATCTGCGATTTTAAATTGTTTCTCAAGATATTTGTCAGCTGGCAAAATCAATTTATTGTCACTTCCTGAGAGATCAATCTCAATCATTTTTTCAATCTGTTCCGGTGTGAATATATTTTTAAATACTTCAATAGTGGCATCCTGAAAATTCCGTATCATTCTCTTACTCATTTTAATTTCTGACTATGATTTAAAAAGGGGGCCAAAAATACATCTTAAGTCTGAAATGGTCTCAATAACAATATTTAAGGTGGGTTAAATGATCTGGATTTATATGAAAATCAGAGTAGTTGGACTCTTTGTCAGAGGTGATATAAAAAAAGCACTGATTTCTTTCAGTGCTTTTTAAGACGTACAAGTACTTAATTATCTCTTTCGGTATTGCTCTTCTTAAAATTTTAAAGTCAGACTTTATTCAATTGTATT
>CAIYTJ010000423.1 GCA_903929065.1 uncultured Bacteroidales bacterium
ATCTAAACAAGAAATTGGTTATCAGTTTTTTACAGACGAAAAATGGACTATAAAACGAAGAAAACTGATAGACAAAACTAAGAATGAAATATATTATGAGAAAACATATAGGAAAGTTGATTAAAAAACTTGCGTTAACACACAACGCTTGCATGGATTTGCAATTTAGAACACTCATAGTCGCAGACCTGCACCAGCAAGTGTTCGGAAGTGGTAATTCAAAAAAAAATCATGTAACATGAAATATCGATTACTAAGCATACTTTTATTAATCCTTGTTTTGAGCGGGTGCAATAAGCAACAGGAACAATCCTATGATAAGTTTGACTTTCTGATTGATTCGATATATAACATCACCACAACATCAGCTACAATAAAAGCAACATTAGTCATACACGAGGTTGGTGTCATAAATATATCCGGTCTTTCCGTAGATATCAGAAGAACTTTTGTTGAAACTGAAGACAGTCTGCACCAGATACTATTCTTTAATAAATCAGCAGGTACAGTAGAGTTAACCGCAACAAACCTGAAACCAAATACACTTTATTATGTATCTCCAATCGGGAACTTTAATCCTCCCTTTGACGATCCGTACAAACCCAGAATTACGGGAATAGGTTCTCCAAACAGCACAAAAACATTTACGACACTGGATAAATAAAAGGATTTCTAATTCTATGAGAAAATTTTTATTCTTCTGCACATTATTCATCGTCCTTCCGGCAATCAGTCAGAAACATGTATATTCACGCTGGTCGGGAACACTCGAAGTGGGAAACAATATTATTGAAAGCGACCTGATGGATACCCGTACAACTGTATTTGACCGGTTAAGTCATCCCTCTTTCGGTGCAACGCTGGATTATGGGATTTTTCCTTTCCTAACGGTCGGCATGGCTTATAATAACCATTATTTACAGGCAAAAAACAGTACAGACTTCTTCACTACGCAACTGCAGCAGGCTTATCCGTATGTAGAAATTAATGTGTTGAATTTATTAATGGGCAACAAACCAACCCGGTTCGGAGTATGGCTTCAGGTTGGATATGGAGTGGCAGGTTATACATTTGCCAATATTACAGACCCGAATAAAATAAACTATTTCCCCGGACATTCAACGCTTTATTACCTGAATACACCGGGTGGAATGGCATTTGTAACAAATTATGGAATTACGCTGGATTACAACATCTCCCGATCAGTATCGGTTGGATTAAAAGTCGAACGTTTTGAATACTCCAAAGATAATCTCGAAGGTATAACCCAATTTAACTGGGCCGGAGTAACTAATGATGTTGTAAATTCCGCACTGATTCAGTTACGTTACAAATTTGGCAGTCCTGATAAAAAACAGGTAAGGGATTGTACGCTGATAGAATATTTTAAACGGAAATAGATATTCTCCTAAACATGTAAAGTAAAGAACGACTTTAATTTTAATGCTATGGCTACGCACGTATTTAGTGACAGCTTGGAATATGAGCAGTCGAAATTTGAGACAAACAACCGGTTTTATACCGAAAAGTTAGCAGCTACCAACATTGAGCGGATTAAATTTGAAGGAAAAGAAGGAAAAACCCTGCAGCGAAATGACATTGACCTGTATGTGACCGTCGACGGCAAACGTATTTCGGTATCCGAGAAGGACCGCCACAGAAACTTTCACGACGTTCTGATTGAATTTTACAGCAAGTATCCGAC
The DNA here is from genome assembly GCA_903929065.1 of uncultured Bacteroidales bacterium. GTDB lineage: Bacteria > Bacteroidota > Bacteroidia > Bacteroidales > Paludibacteraceae > Paludibacter. Next base: position 1,706 of record CAIYTJ010000423.1, read on the forward strand.
CGTAAGAGGCTGGATGGATCATTCGAAAGCTGATATCTTAGCCTATTTTGTGCCCGGCAGCGTAATCTGGATAAATAAAGTACAACTGGTCGGGTTTTATGAAAATCATCTTAAATCCGCAGTTCCCGACACATTCTTTGATGAATTAATCCGGTCAGGCAAATCAATTGCAACGAAGGAAATCGTTTTGCTGGATAAGAAAGAAACAATAACACTGGTTGCAGCCAATAACCGGGAATATATTACGGCAAGTGTATGTGTTGGTCTGGAAGTATTGAAAAGAGCCGGCGTGGAATACCGGATTTACATTTTCAGGTAATTATACCCCAATAAAATTACAGCTGATTTACTTTTTCAGGTGAAAACTCAGCAATTCGCTGGTTGGCAATATCAACGTATTTCTTACTGATCTCAAATCCGATAAAATTCCTTTTAGTGGTCAATGCCGCAATAGCCGTTGAACCTGAACCCATAAACGGATCGATAATAATATCCGCTTCATTACTGCTGATTTCGATAAACGGCACACATACTTTCAGCGGTTTTTGTGTTTTATGTTCCGTTCGTTCTTTTCCCATGCAAATAGGAGTCTGAATGAAATTATGCATTTCGTTTACCGGTTTGTGATTCCATGTTTTGGGGGTGCCTTTGGAGAAATGAACGATAAGTTCCATGCTGTTTGAAAACATTTTGCGGGAATAAATAGCAGGGAAAGGGTTTGTTTTATGCCAGTGAATCACTTTCCGGAACTGGAAACCGGCATCCTCCACCATTTTGTTTAAATAAGAAACAAAGTCGTCACCGCAAAACATATACCCGCTTGCTCCCGGTTTCGAAATACGGAATAATTCTTTCAGCACACGGTTCATAAATTCCAGGTATTCCTCTTCCGATTGAAACTCGTCAAATTCGAATTCGGTAACCACATCTTTGTGGTTCTTTAAACTCTTTACGTTCTTTGCCCTGTATTGATAATAAGGAGGGTCGGTGAAAATTAAGTCAATGCTTTCGTCGGGCAATTCTTTCATGCCATCAATGCATGACTGGTTGTGAATAGTGTTTAGTTTGAAGTTATCCGGAATTCTGTTTTTCATTTGCGACAGCCTGTTTTCAGCTTGCGAAGATACAAAAAAAATATAAATTTATAATTATCCTGTATCTCACCTGATCAAATTATATAACCACAAAAGTCACAAAAGAAACACATAAGCTTTCAGACCTTTATATTTCTGCTCTTTTTAATAATGATACATTTTTGAGGCTGACTTGACCGGTATATTTTTATATTTTGAGGCTTTTGTGGGTCTTTTGTGGCTAAAACAAACCCCTGAAGTGAATAACGAATTACTCACTTCGGGGGTGTACAGGTTTTAATCAACTAAATTAAACACATTCAATGTTCATGATCACCATCTGAATGATGATCGCGGTTGTTTTGGTCGATAATCAGTACAGCGCCTGGCCGGCGATGATCATTATGTTCTTTATGTCTTCGTTCACCATATCCGGCATGGCGTTCCGTTTCACACGATGTCATACCTAAAAAGAACACGAAAAAAAACATCATTGTAACAATCGTTCTAAGCTTTTTCATAAGGTTTTTATGTTTTAAAATTATAGTTTTATGAAATCAGGTTCTATATTCCAAGCACCCGTTTCACAGGTTTATTTCTTTATGCAAATATCCGACCGGAATGCATTGAATTTGTTATGTAATTACAGAAATAAGTTACATGATTCACATATTGATTATTGCATGAAACTATTAAAAATAAATACAAGATTAACTGATTCGCGTTTAAACACTGCTTTTTTAATATATATCTTAGTTAAACCTTGGAAAGTTCCACAACATCGAACAAATTATCCACCTTACAAGTGAAATATGGTTGTAATTTTGTACACGTAATTTTATTCAAAATCACTAAATTCATAAATATAAAATCAGTTCCTACCAAAATGAAGAAACACCTACTTATTATTGCGGTTATTTTACTTGCCCCGCTTTACGCATTTGCACAAACAGTTACAATTAATGAAACCGGCGGTTGGCTCGAATCGGCTTATGTAAAATGGGCTCCTGTAACCGGTGCTACCAGCTACAATGTATACTATAGCGGCAATGGCATAACCAACCAAAAAATTGATAATCCACTTATCCGTAGTTATGGCACTTATTTTCGTGCTGATGTATTGGGACTTGCTCCCGGAACTTATACTGTAAAAGTAGCTCCTGTAATTTCGGGAGTTGAAGCTGCCGGAACAACTACAGGCGATATTACTGTTACAGCACACGACCGTAATGGCTTTGCCTTTCAGGGCGGACATATTCCAAGTGCCTATAATATGGATGGTACTCCCAAAACCGGTGCTGTGATTTTGTATATTACTGAAAACACAAAAAACACAGTTTCATTAAATGTTACAGGTGCAACGACTAATCCTTGTGTAGGGTTACAAACTATATTGGATGGATTTAAAAAAGGTAAAGACACTCGTCCGTTGATTGTTCGTTTTATCGGAAACATAACAGACCTTAGTTACCTGACAAACGGCGATTTATATATTTCCAATGCAAATAATGCTGCAGGTTCATTTACTTTTGAAGGAGTTGGTGATGATGCAGTAACCAATGGCTGGAGCTTCTGTTTGAAAGCCGCTGCAAACGTGGAAATCAGAAATATTGCTGCTATGAATAACAACAGTGTAAACGGCGACGATTTCGGTTTACAACAGGATAATGATCATGTCTGGATTCATAATAACGAAATGTATTACGGTAATGCCGGTAGTGATGCCGATCAGATTAAAGGAGATGGTGCCATGGATATCAAATTATCCACCTATGTAACCGTTTCATATAACCACTTCGTTGATAATGGAAAATCAAGCCTTTTAGGACTTAGTGAAGGGACTACAACCGGTTTGTATGTAACATATCATCACAACTGGTTCGACCATTCCGATTCCCGCCATCCTCGTGTTCGTTTTTATTCGGTTCATGTTTACAATAACTATTATGATGGTATTGCTAAATACGGTGCCGGCTCTACTATGGGTTCATCCTTATTTGTTGAAGGAAACTATTACCGCAATGCGAAACACCCTATGATGACCTCATTGCAGGGAACTGATGTGTGGAATGAAACCACCCAAAAGAATGATCCAAATAATATGGGAACTTTCTCGGGTGAAGCCGGTGGAACTATTAAAGCATTCAATAATACTTTTGATGCTTCAATTGGAACTAATAATATGCGTTTTGTGGCTTATGGTGATCCAAATCCTGCTTATAACATTGCAGGGGTTATCAATTCTACTACCGATTTTGATGCTTATGTAGTAACGAATCGCGGCGATCAGGTACCTGCCACAGTGAAATCATTCTCAGGTGCCAATACCTACAACAATTTTGATACTGATGCCTCATTATATGTAAAAACATTAGTTCCGGATGCTCCGGATGTGGCAAAAGCCAAAACCATGCAATATGCAGGACGTATAAATGGTGGTGATATTAAATGGACTTTTAATAACACAGTAGATGATGCAGCATATCTTGTAAATGGTCCATTAAAAACGTTGGTTACAAATTATTCAACCAAAATGGTATTTGTTCAGGGCGAAACAGTAACACCTGTAGGCAGTCAAACACTCACTACCCCAACAAACAAAGATCAGTCAGTAGCAAGTGGAACAGCAATTACTCCTATCGTTTTTACCTGGGGAGCTGATGCTACTAATGCCAGTGTACTCGGATTACCTGCAAATGGACTAACTTTTGTAAAAGATTCACTCGTTACCAAAACAATTACCATTACGGGAACTCCAACGGCAACAGTATCTTATTCTATTACTACTTCGGGCACTGCAGGAACACCGGTAACAGGAACAGGAACAATATCCGTTAGCAGCCAGACTCTTTCTTCACCGACCAACAGTTCACAAACTGTATCAAGTGGAACAGCTATAAGCACAATCGTTTACACATGGGGTGGTGATGCTACTGATGCTACTGTAACCGGATTACCGGCTTCAGGTCTTTCATTTGTGAAAGATGCGACTGCCAAAACAATCACCATTACCGGAACTCCAACAGCAACCGTATCTTATTCAGTTACAACAGTTGGTACAATAGGCACTGCAGTAACAGGTTCAGGAACCATTACAGTAACTCCGTCTACTGCTGGAAATATGATTCAGAACTTTACTACTTCCGGAAAAACAAGTAGTTTCTATACTATTTCAGGGAATATGAATAGTTCACCGGGCACAGTAAGTTATTCCGGATTGACATTGACTCAATGTTTGAAAATGGAATCAGCAACAACCATTACCTTTACTGCAACTCAGGCAGGTAGTTTAATTTTGGTATTTGATGCAACATTTATCAAAACGGTGAAAGTTGATGGAGTTGCCTATACAGCTGTTGCAGGTGTTGTAACAGTAAATGTTACTGCCGGTCTTCATACTATCACGAAGGGCGATACAACCAATCTTTACTATATAAGCTTATCATATACCACCGGAATTCAAAACGCACTGGTAACAAATGTAAGCCTTTATCCGAATCCGGTACTGAACAGTCTGACTATAACTTCAGATGATTTGGTGAAAAATGTGGAAGTTTACAGCCTGACTGGCATTTTAATGCAACATGCCGAAGGAAATATCAAAACCATTGATATGAGTCATTTGACGAACGGAAGTTATGTGGTAAAAGTATTGACTGAACAAGGCGTAATGAAGCAAGTTATCATTAAAAAATAGTCAAAAAATAATAGGTGGGGGTTATTTCCCATTCAATACAAGAAGAGGCTGCCTAAGTGGCAGCCTCTTCTTGTGTAAAAGTGCAAACTATAAAGGAACTTAAATATAAAACTTATTTGTTTAAAACTTTTTTATAAATACGGTTAATATATCAAACTGATTA
>CAIYTJ010000424.1 GCA_903929065.1 uncultured Bacteroidales bacterium
AATCAAAATGGATACATCTGACGCCGGAAGAAAATGCAAGATACCCTATCAGGAATTCATTAATAAGGTATGCACATTTAAGTGTTTATGTGATGAAACAGAAAGAGATGACGACGGTAAACTCCATAGTAAGACTATGGCTCTTGTGGAATGTGACGAAACTGGAAAACAGATTAAGGTGGACCCCGCAGATGTTTGTTTTATTAAAATATAGGATACCTATTCCTTGTTTCTCGGATTATTGTGTTTATGCGGTTAATCTGTAAATCCATATTCCGCATATATATGTTCACATAGCTCCACTCTGTGGAGCTTTTTTATTGAGACATAATTTACACAATTCATTGATATACAACTAATTGTGTGCTAACATAAAATTAAATTCCGCGAAGAACTTTTTCGATTTCCTGAACGGCTTTGTTTTTGGTCTTTAAGCTTTCAAACATCGCCAGTGCTTTGTTTATGCGCTCCCGATCAGGCACTGTTCTTGATTCGCCATTAACAGCCATAATTGCCTTTTCCTGAGCTTCGTCACCGATGTGGGTATAGTATTTGTCAATAATCTCGGAGTTTGTACCGAGAATTGACTTTACAGTCGCTTGCGGAATTCCAGCTTCGGCGCAGTGAGAAGCAAAACTGTGACGCAAAGAATGGAAGCCGTATACCGTGACCTTCTTTTTGCGTCCCGGCACTTCTACAGACGGCTCCAGGCCAATCCACTTGATAACTCTTAGCACATCAATATTTACCAGATTGTTGCCGGTGTTCTTGCCGTTTTTATCCACCTTCCGGTATCTGGCGGCAACATTCGGGCAGACGTATTCATTCTGTTTCCAGGCTTTAGCTTCCAGTAGTACTTTCATGAGTTTGTCAGAAATGAGAATAGATACTTCTTTGCCGGTTTTAAACTGTTTCACCCATATCTTTTTGGACTTTAAATCCACCTTATCCCAGCGCAGCAGCACACAGTCTTTAAATCTTTGCCCGGTAAACATTCCCAGGTAATAGACTACTTTTATTTCAGGCTTATGCATAACTTTGTAATTATCATCGTCAAGCACTTTCAATATTTCCTGAACTTGTATCTGGGTAAATGACAACCGCCTTACTTCGTCTTCCTGCTCTTCTCTGGCTTTCCTCATGAGTGATTTGGCGATTAAAGGATTATTGCCATCCCTATATTCGCTTAATACCTGAAATATTTTTCTCAACCGTTTAATTTTGCGATTGTGAGTAGATACAGAGATCTCGGTTTTTCTTAAATGCTGGGCAAACTTATCGGTAACTTCCGGGGTGACATTACTTATTTCCATTTCATTGCCGGTAAATTCTACAAATTCATCGAAAGTGGATTTGTATGATTGCTGCTCATGCACGGTTGCAGGCGTGGCCCGGTCAGGATGAACAGAGTATTTATCCCAGGCGAGATTGAGCGTAAGCGATTTCTTTTTGAATGCCAACCCTCTGGCATGTTTGACATGGGCTGAAATAATATCCAGGGTTTTGCCATTAACCACAGGGATAAGTTTTTTTGCCTCGGCGATTGCTTCATCCTGGTTTTTCGTCTTTAAACTTACTGCTTTACGCTCTTTGTTGATTTGATACCTGAAAAAATAATTACCGTCTTCACTTTTGGTATATACTGTTCCGATATCCAGCTTGATACGTTTTTTCGCCATAGCGGCCTCGCGGTTATAAAAACTAAATTTGGCTAAATATACCCTGGTTTATGGGGCTTGCAAGTCGAAGTTGGTACCAAAAGGTACGAAATGAATAAATTTGAGGTTAAAATGGTGGGCGATGGGGGGCTCGAACCCTCGACCTCTACCGTGTGAAGGTAGCGCTCTAGCCAATTGAGCTAATCGCCCTTTTCAAAACGCTTATAAAAATACTTTCATTAGCCTCAAAGACAAATTATCAAAGTTCCTTTTTGTACTTTTTTGACACATTTTTGACACATTTTGTGCTTGTTAGTTAAATTAACGCATTTTTACAGCAAGTCAATAGCAAATCAATAGCAAGTCAATCCTTCTTTTTATCTGTTGGCAATGCTCTGTAATGCCCTGTCATTGATGAAAGCTTGACGGCTAGCAGATGCGAATGACACGGATAAAAAAATATGCAGCTTAATATTTTTGAAAATTTTGACATGGGTAATTAGCCGGTATGAGACCGCCGTCCGAGAAAAATTTAAAAAATATTTTTTGGAAATTAAAAAAGAGCTAAAGACCTTAGAGATAGCGGAATGTCTTTTTCTACAATCGGCAAGGAAATGAATGTATCCAAAGCACGAGCATATCAACTTTGTCAATAGACCACTCAAGATAAAGGAACATCCAAGAATAGTAAAGCACTGTAAAACAAAAAGCTCCGGGAATTCCCGGAGCAATCAATTTTAGGTTAGTATCCTGATGACAATCTTGGCTTGGCTAACGACATTGGATAGATTTCTATGATTGGAGATGGCAAAAATAATCTAACGCTTTC
>CAIYTJ010000425.1 GCA_903929065.1 uncultured Bacteroidales bacterium
AAAATCCTGACGCATCGGACTGAATGTATCAATCAGAATTCCTTCTTCGAGACAAATAGCTCCATGAATGACATCGGGTTCCACGTAAAACCCATCACCGGCACGTAAAATTTTTGTTTCACCGTTTATGGTTACTTCAAAAGCGCCACTCACCACATACGATGTCTGCGAATGGAAATGCTGGTGCTGATAGCCAATACTTCCAGTTTTAAACTTGATTTCCAGTAACATTAGCTGTCCGTCATAGCCCATTAGTTTACGGGTTAAACCGCCATCTACTTCTACCACCGGAAGCTCTGCTCCCATTAAAAAATTCTCACTTCTTGTTGCCATAATAATTTATTTTTGATTTTAAATTTACGATTGTATTTAGTTGATTTCTACAAAATAATAATTCCCGGTGAATGAAATTGACTGATTGTTTACGGTAACCGTTCTGGATTTTGAACCGTCAAAATCAGAATTCACGGTGATAAACATAAATTGCTTTCCGTTCATGACAGTGATTTTTACCGCCGAAAAAGCATTATCGTCTTTCAAAAGTTCTATATTCGAGATATTGCTTTGATAGTTTTCAGTCACCTCCCTGGTCAGGTCGTACAAACCGTGCGGCTCGATAACCGAAACAAAAGTATGTGTCGTGGCATTTGGCTGCCGAATCATAAAACACGGCGTATTACGCAGATTGAAATCGGGATCGCCGGCACCAATGCGCGTCATCATAAACTGTGTGGCCGGATTTGCCAACGTGGTTATGCTGTAAAAGCGGTTTCCCTGCACAAATGTAAAATCCGCAATCGGTTTATCGGTTTTTCCGGTTGCTTCCAGCCACAAATGTTGATAACCGTTTTTCGTACCCAATGCCTTCAGTTCTTTAGTATTTTTCTGATACTGGAAATCAGTCGAAACCAGTTGTCCGTTATAATAAAATGGAAAATCAAGTTGGTGTGTGGAATCTGATTTTACACTGTTGATATCCAGCACAATCGGATATTCAAATGCTTTATTCATAATCATGGCCGTTGTCCGGTTCATTTTCAATCTTTTGTATGCATTACTTTCCGCCGCCGACACAACCTGAATTGCCGGATTGCCGGCATCGAAATAATTCAAATCGGAATGATGTTGCGACGAAAGTTTAAAATCGCCATTAAAATCACTTTTCCCATCAATAGTAACGGTATTATGGGCAATGGTTTGAGATCCCCATGTATGATTTTCTTTGGTATAGCCACCACCATCTTTGGGTTCGATATTCAGGAAACGCACCGCACCGTAATCGGGCAAAATGCAAGAACCGTTATCGTACAAAACAATAGATAATTTGTCGTAATGTCCGTGCGAAAGACCGTGTGAAGTAGCTTTAAATGTCAGACAAGTTTGTGTATTGCCTGCTCCGCTTCTTAAAATTCCGACTCCTCCTTCGTCTCCTTTTGCACCATCGCGAAGCAGGATAGATTTCAGTTCCAATTTTGGTATTTTTTCTTCATAAACGGCTTTTGCTGTAGCCAGTCCTTCGTCGGAAACAATAAAAGCGCCTTGCTGACGGGCCACATCAAGTAATTGTTTATCGGCGAAATTATTTTTATAGGCAATATCAACGGCATAAATAATTTCCTGGGTTTGGTACGTCTTATAAAGCGCATCGTTCAGGTAAAAAAACTCACCGTTGTAGGCACACTGAAGCGAAGTATTGACTGCTTTCATCAAAATTCCATCGCGGTATTTGAAAATATTAAGTTCCGGCTGTTGATTTTGAATAACCTGCGCAAACGTCATAAACGGCCAAATGGAATACCGTTGGTAATACGGACCTTCGGTGAAATAGCCATCCGGCGAGAAAAGCACATCCAGCTGGCGGATAAATCCGGTTTTGCCATCTTTGTTGGAGCCGTACAAAGCTTTTGCTACCAGTTCTTTGTCGCCCATGGTGTATCCAATCATTCCCACTGCCGACATTGCCCAGGTACCGTGATTATGCATTTTGTTGAATGTTTCGTAATTGCTTGGATTTCCATTGGAAAGAAACTCCGCCATGGGTTTAAACAGGTCTTTTTCTATAAAATTCCGGTCTTTTTCTGAAATAAAATTATAGACACAATCATACGCATTGGCGGTATGAACCAACCAAACAGCATCGTTGAGTGTTTGCCAGAAAATCTTTCCGCGAGCTTCGGATTTGATAACCGGATGCAAGGGAAGTGTAGGATATAATTCGGCATATTTCAGCAGCATATTGCGCACAAATTCGGCATATTTTACGGTTCCGGTGAGCTGGTACATGGTGCCGGCTGCATTCATTTCGTAATAGTTATTTTTGTGTTTTTCGTGCGTATAACCGCCGCCACCGTCTTTTGGAACCGGAACTTCAATCTTTTCAGTCAATGCTTTATCGGCCAACGCTTTCAATTCGTTGAACGATTTGTCGAACAACGGATATTTCCCCAGTGAAGATTTAATTTCCTGAACGCCTTTGGGTGTCAGGAATAAATTAGGATGCACACCACCTGCATTACCGGTTAATGAGATAAAGAAGAAAACAATGCTAAAAGCGGATAATCTGTATTTCAAAACGTGTTTTTTTATTGGACTAATATTTTTTTGGTTGAAGTATCTCCGTTATTTCCGCAGAATCTCAGAATGTAAATTCCTTTTTCAGGCGCATTCAATGTATTACTGCCTGTTTTCAGACTTTGTTGAGCCAGACATTGTCCGGCTAAATTAATTACGGTCAGCTTTCCCGGTTCTGAAACGGACGAAATAATTTTTCCATTCAAGGCTACAGCATTAAAATCTACAGTTTGTTGAACGGGATTAATAGCCGTAGGAACAACAGGAAAAAAAGTCGAACCAACACTTGTCTTTTTAGGCATTTCTTTCGAAATTGTTCCCAATATCTGGCTTGCACCGGGCAATTTTGCAGTTGTTCCGCGGTCACGGCCACGAATATCCAATGTAACTTCCGGATAATCGGTTGTAGAATACGTTGTTAAAGCTGAACCGGTAGAAGGTTCATACATGTTGATTGGAGTTCCTGCCAGCATCATTTTTGCATCTTTTCCAGTTATAACTTGCGTAGAAGTGTATGCAAAACTGGTATATTTCCCCTGATTCATTAAGTTATTAACCCATGTAACATCCATATCAGCAATACTTGTTTGATCAATACTAACATTGGTATTTGATGTTGAAGAGTTGTATACATGATTATGTGCAATTACAGTCCCAATCGGAGGCATTGTTAATGTTGAAGTGCTATTATAATTAATCCGGAATGCCTGTGCACAATTTACGAACGTGTTGAATGCAACGGTTGCATTTTTCACCTGAAAATACTCATTGGCTAACGAATTTAATTTCCCCCTGACAATACAAAGTGCAGCCCTGTAATCAGTTCCGGTAAGTTTTTCAAAGTAATTATTAAAAACTTTGTGATTTTCGCCGATAATACGAACGCCACCCGACTCAGCTACTCCATTTCCGAAAAAGTAATTGCCATCGACCGTACAACCATTGCCATGACGCAAAGTCAACATGCCATGGCATTCGAAAAACAAATTATTCGTATATAAATTTCCGCACGATTTATTGGAGATTATTTCAATTTCACCGTTACAATGCTCAAAGAAATTGCCTTTTACGGTGACGTTTGCAAGTGTCATAGAAGTTCCACTATCGCCCACCCTGATAATTTCCTGTCCATTTAGTTCAGCGCCGGTGGCATCAAGATTCGAATTTCGGTATCCAAAATAATTATTAGAAATTGTATGATTTACAGTAACACCATTTACCAGCCACACCACCAGCAAAGTTCCTGAGTTATTTTTATTTTCAAACGAACAACGATCAACTGTGTTATTTTTGCCATATAACGAAACCCATTTACTGTCAACAGTATTTAGAGTAGGATTATAGCTGGAAATTGCGCAGTTAGTCAATGTACAATTTTCAGCCATTTCCGAGGAAGAAGTGCGGAATGAAATAACGTCCGAACCACTTAAAGTTCCGTTTTGGAAAAACAATCCAGAAACGACAATATAACTCCCTGAAAAACCCAAACTTGAAGTTCCGGTTAGAATCACACTTCCGGCTGTTTGAGCCAGTAAAACGATAGGCTTGGAAGCAGTTCCGGTTCCCTTAAAAGAAATAGATTGATTTGTCCAGGTACCATTTTTCATTAAAATTGTATCACCGGCCATCCAAGCTCCATTATTTATTTGCGAAGCGGTTGTAACAAGTGTTTGTTTTGCATTCGCAAACAAAAAACCGAAAAATAAGAGAAAAATAAGAGTTGTGTTTTTCATGATACTTCCAATAACGCAGGCAATCAGGTTTTCTTCTTGCCTGCGTTTTTAATTTATATAGTTCTGAATTTCAGAATAAAGAGTTGTTTATGTATTTAAAATCTTATTTAATTTCGACTTTAGCTGATTCCACCTTACCATCGGAACCAACAAAACGAACCATATAAAGACCTTTTGAAAGTGTTGTTTCAAGTTTTCCATCCGTTTTTGAAGACAGAACTTCCAAGCCGGTTAGACTGAAGACTTTCAAACTTCCTGATTGTCTTGTAAGAATGGTTTTGCCAAATGCTGAAATGCCTTTGCTGTCTTTTTCAATTTGTGAGATACCGGTACCTATACCCAAAGAACTAGACCAGGAAGAAGCAAATCTAAAACCTCCAACTTGTCCTGCCAAGGTACTTCTTTGACGAATTACCAACCCACGAATAGCTTTTACAGCTGTGCCAGTGATTGCTGATGTAGCAAAAGATGTTGTAGGTTCGCCTAAAGTAACATCTGGATTTATAAATAACCAACAAGTACCAGTTCCATCACCAACAACAGTAAATTTAACAACAGCTAAATATGTTTGTCCAAAATTTAAATTTGTTGAACCAAAGGTAGTTGCAACACCTGAATCTCCCATCCCTAATTGAAATGTGTTTGCATCCACTCCTTTTACAGTTATTCTGCAACGTTGAGCATTTCCTGTATAATTTCCATCGAAAGAAACAAAGTCTGCAGCAGTGGTTGTTGCAGATGATAAGTTAATCATTACTGCCAGATAATATGTTCCGGCACCATACGTATTATCACCCGCTAATGAATAAATAGAAGTTCTTCCGCCAGATGCTAATTTTAGCAAAATAATAGATACATCTTTCCCAGAATCGATATAACCGGTATAACTAAGTGGATCTGTCACAGTCGGATTAGCCGGGTTTTGATCATTCGTGCCTGTTTTTCCGGCCAGGTTCCATTGATTAATCATAATTGGTGAAGTTGCATCCTGTAAAGTGTTTGGGTAAGACCCCTTTTCAAGAACATCAGTTACTTTATATCCAACCAGAAAATTGTTTTTAATAAGTTGTGCATTCATAGTCATTCCAACTATGCACACAATAATAAGAAGAAATAGTTTTTTCATAATAATAATTTTTTAAATGATTTTTATTGATATACGAATTAATATAATAGGTATTTATAATCCTTTTTTGAGTCGTTTAGTTCATTGTTGAAATATTTTTTAAACGTCTGTTTATTAAGCATTTTATCAACCCTATATAATTGGAAAATCAAAAGTTTTAAATCGGCGTCCCACTCATTTATCTGACTGTAAGGAAACATACTTTGAGGTTGTCCGGCATATTGGGCCATAAATTCAATAGCTTTCAGAATACTTCGTCCATCAGCTGATTTAGCATCAAGCAAATCAATGTCCAATGTTTTAGCCATCAAACACATATCCAGCATATGCTGAATATTAAAAGCTGAATAATGCAATGCTTTAGTTCTGGCAAGTTCTGCGGGTTGTTTGCCATCGGGTTCAATTTGTTTGAAAAGCCGACGGGAAGGAAAATCATTGATAAATTTCAGGGCAATATCATTTTTTCCGGCAAATAACGCAAACCGGACCACCTGAATATCGAATGCCACTCCGTGATTATTTTTGGCATTATGTTCCTGATTACCAACTTCAGAAGTCAACATCCAATTCAAAAAATCGGCAAACCAGATGGAAAGATTTTTCTGGTCGGTTTTTGTGAATTTAGGTGATTTTCGAAGTAATTCAACACCGTCCAGCATTTCCACCAGTTTATAGGTTTCAATCATTCCTGCACCACGACCTTTTCCTCCAAAATAACCGTAAATAGTTTGTCCAAAATTCAGATTCGGATTCATTTTTGTCTGAGGATTCAAAAACCAAATGCGCAGATTTTCAACAGCTTTAGCCGCATATTTTTCTTCGGAAGTCAAATTATAAGCCAGCGAAAGAGATATGACACTGTTAGCCATTGTTCCCATATTATTTTTGTCGGGAGTTGTAACAGCAACGTTTTTTTCACCATCTCTGCGGATATAAGGTCCGGTTGGATTTGCCGGATCTGGCCAGTAATAAGGCGCACAACTGATATAATCATGCTTATCGCCGCTTGGTGCAGGTTTGTTTTTATCAACGACCGACGAAATAGTTTTTGGCAAATATTTATCGGCATCTTTTATGATTTTTTCAACCAATGCCGGATTTTCAGCTTTTGCTTTTTTCAATGTTTCCATATTCCAAACGCGGGTTTGAGCTTGCAGCGTTATTGTGCTAAAACAGAGAATAATGCAGTAAAGAAGTATTTTTTTCATTGTCTATTTTTTAAATTAGTTGAAAATAAGATTATCAACTTTGTTTGAATCGGTGATTTTTTTGATGTAAAAATTTTCGAAAACCGGTTTATCTGTCAGCTTATCAACACGATAAAGTTGTAAAATCAGTTTTTTCTGAACACTTTCCCATTCTTTGATTTGCTGATAAGGAAAATGACTTTGCGGTTTTCCGACAAATTGCGACAAAAACTCAGCAGCTTTCTGAATACAGCGGCCATCGGCAGAT
>CAIYTJ010000426.1 GCA_903929065.1 uncultured Bacteroidales bacterium
CGTACCACAGACGTAACTGGTGAGGTTTCTTTACCAGAAGGAACTGAAATGGTTATGCCGGGTGACAACCTGGAATTAACTGTAACTCTTATCTACCCTGTAGCTTGTAACGTAGGTTTACGTTTCGCTATCCGTGAAGGTGGACGTACAGTAGGTTCAGGCCAGATTACAGAACTTCTTGACTAATAAACCCTAATTCCCAATAGGGAACAAAAGGTTAGTTCAGAAAAACAATAACAAAAGTCGTTCTTCGGAAACGGGGGACGACTTTATACACGGGCGTAGCTCAGTTGGTAGAGCACTGGTCTCCAAAACCAGGTGTCGGGAGTTCGAGCCTCTCTGCCCGTGCAAATTCTATTTATATTATGAAGATAATTAGCTATATCAAAGAGTCTTATTTAGAACTTGTCCAAAAAGTTTCCTGGCCTTCACGCTCGGAACTTACCAGCAGTGCAATTGTAGTATTGATTGCTTCCATCATTCTTGCAATGGTTGTATGGCTTATGGATTTAAGTTTTGAATCTATTATGACATTCGTTTACGGAAAACTGTTTTAATTTTTAATCCATGGAGGTCAACAAAGTGTCTGAGTCAACAGAATTTAAATGGTACGTAATGCGTGCCATTAGCGGAAAAGAGAACAAGGTAAAAGAGTATATTGATGCAGAAATCAAAAATTCGGATCTTGGTCAGTATGTTGCTCAGGTGTTAATCCCCACTGAGAAAGTTTACCAGATTCGTAACGGCAAAAAGATTACAAAAGAACGTAGTGCAATGCCGGGTTATATTTTAATAGAAGCTAATCTTATCGGAGAGATTTCCCACCGTTTGCGTAATACACCAAACGTTATCGGATTCCTGAGTGAAAAAAACCACAGTCCTATTCCAATTCGTGCGTCAGAAATGAACCGGATTTTAGGCAAGGTTGACGAACTTCAGGAAACGGCAGAAGAAATGATAACACCATTCTATGTCGGTGAAAACGTAAAAGTGATATTTGGTCCGTTTACCGGATTTAGCGGCGTTATTGAGGAAGTTCACAACGAAAAGAAAAAACTCAAAGTTATGGTTATGATTTTCGGCCGGAAAACTCCGCTCGAACTCGCCTTCACCCAAGTAGAAAAGGAATAGACGGTTCCTGTTACAAACCGGACTTTCCACTTAAACAACAAAAATAAATATTATTATGGCTAAAGAGATTGCTGGACTAATCAAATTACAGATTAAAGGAGGGGCCGCAAACCCATCTCCACCGGTAGGACCTGCATTAGGTTCTAAAGGAATCAATATTATGGAGTTTTGCAAACAATTTAATGCCAGAACCCAAGACAAACCGGGCAAAATATTACCCGCAGTCATCACCTATTATACTGACAAATCTTTCGACTTTGTTGTAAAAACTCCGCCCGTAGCTATCCAATTACTGGAAGCCACCAAACTGAAAAGTGGATCGGCAGAGCCAAACCGTAAAAAAGTAGCTGAAATTACCTGGGAACAGGTTCAGCAAATTGCTACGGACAAAATGGTCGATTTGAATTGTTTTGAATTAGAGGCAGCCATGAAAATGGTAGCCGGTACAGCCAGAAGTATGGGTATCACCGTAAAAGGTGCTTTTCCAAGTAAAAATTAATAAAAACTTCAATTAAAAATGAGTAAACTGACAAAAAATCAAAGGTTAGCTTTAGAAAAAATTGAAGCAGGAAAAACCTATTCTCTCAAAGAAGCAGCAGCTTTGGTAAAAGAAATTACCAACAGCAAATTTGATGCTTCTGTTGATATTGATGTACGCCTAGGTGTTGACCCTCGTAAAGCTAACCAAATGGTACGCGGCGTTGTGTCGTTGCCAAACGGAACCGGCAAACAAGTAAAGGTTCTTGCATTATGTACTCCCGATCAGGAAGCAGCGGCAAAAGAAGCCGGAGCTGACTATGTTGGACTCGATGAATATATCGAAAAAATCAAAGGTGGTTGGACAGATGTGGATGTTATCATCACCATGCCTGCTATCATGGGTAAATTAGGTGCTTTAGGACGTGTTTTAGGCCCTCGTGGTTTAATGCCAAACCCTAAAAGCGGTACGGTAACCAACGAAGTTGGTAAAGCTGTAAAAGAAGTAAAACAAGGGAAAATCGACTTTAAAGTTGATAAATATGGTATTGTACACACTTCGGTAGGAAAAGTTTCTTTTACTCCTGAAATGTTGGTTCAAAACGCCAGGGAATTTGTGAATACTTTGATGAAACTAAAACCCACAGCCGCTAAAGGTACTTATGTAAAGAGCATTTATCTTTCGAGCACAATGAGTATGGGTATTAAAATTGAACCCAAATCAATTGACGAATAAAATTAAAAGTTTATGAAAAAGGAAGATAAAAGCGCTATTATAAAACAACTCGAAACCACTATCGGCGAGTATGCTCACTTCTATTTGGCTGACATAGCCGGCTTAAATGCCGCTCAGACCAGCGATTTAAGAAGAGTATGCTACAAAGAAAATGTGAAACTCGTAGTTGTAAAGAATACCCTGCTCCAAAAAGCACTTGAGAACTCATCAGTTGATTTCAGTGAACTTTACGGTACGCTTAAAGGCGAAACTTCATTAATGCTTTCGAATTCGGCAAATGTGCCAGCGAAATTAATTAGTGACTTCAGCAAAATTAAAAGCAACAAGCTCAAAAAACCTATTTTGAAAGCTGCTTATGTTGAAGAAAGTTTCTATATCGGCGAAGACCAATTAGATGCATTGATCCACGTGAAGAGCAAAAACGAACTTATCGGCGAAATTATCGGCTTATTGCAATCGCCAGCTAAGAACGTTATATCCGCACTCCAATCAGGAGGAACAACTATCCATGGCGTGTTAAAAACACTGTCGGAAAGATAATTTCATATCAATAAAAAATATAAAAACAAAATCATAAAAAATAAGTAAAATGGCAGATTTGAAAGCTTTTGCAGAACAATTGGTTAACTTAACAGTTAAAGAAGTAAACGAGTTAGCTCAAATTTTGAAAGATGTATATGGTATCGAACCAGCTGCTGCAGCCGTTGCTGTTGCTGCAGGTCCAGCCGCAGCTGCTGCTGAAGTAGTTGAAGAAAAAACTTCTTTCGATGTAGTATTGAAAGCAGCCGGTGCACAAAAATTGGCTATCGTTAAATTAGTAAAAGAACTTACAGGTCTTGGTTTGAAAGAAGCCAAAGATTTAGTTGATGCTGCTCCTTCAGTAATTAAAGAAGGCGTAACAAAAGACGAAGCTGATGCCTTGAACAAAGCGTTGACAGAAGGCGGAGCAGAAGTTGAACTTAAATAAAAAATCCTGATTATCAGGTCTTTGGTTTAGATTCCCACAATCCGTGGGATTCTAAACCTTTTGTTGTCTAAAAAATAATTGAGTTCACCGCACCCAAATAACCTCTTTGAAAATGTCGTCATTAACAAAAAATCAAAGAATAAATTTTGCTTCTATTAAGAATCAGTTGGAATATCCTGACTTTTTGGAAGTACAATTAAAATCTTTCCAGGACTTTTTTCAGATGGACACAGCTCCTGAAAAAAGAAAATCAGAAGGTTTGTATAAGGTTTTTTCCGAAAACTTTCCTATTGCTGATACCCGAAATAATTTCATCCTCGAATTTCTGGATTATTACGTTGACCCCCCTCGTTATTCGATCGATGAGTGTATTGAACGCGGCTTAACATACAGTGTGCCGCTAAAAGCCAAACTAAAACTATATTGCACCGATCCGGATCACGAAGATTTTGATACGGTGATTCAGGACGTCTATCTGGGACCTATCCCTTATATGACTCCGAAAGGAACATTTGTAATAAACGGAGCTGAACGCGTTATCGTATCACAGCTTCACCGCTCTCCGGGCGTATTCTTTGGTCAAAGTATGCACGCTAACGGAACAAAATTGTATTCGGCACGTATTATTCCATTCCGCGGTTCGTGGATTGAATTTGCAACCGATATCAACAACGTGATGTATGCTTACATCGATCGTAAGAAAAAACTTCCGGTAACTACGCTGCTTCGTGCCATTGGGTTCGAAAGCGATAAAGACATTCTGGAAATTTTCAATCTTGCCGAAGAAATCAAAGTCAGCAAAACCAGCCTGAAAAAAGCGGTTGGCCAGAAACTTGCAGCCCGCGTTTTGAAAACCTGGGTTGAAGATTTTGTTGATGAAGACACCGGCGAAGTTGTAACCATCGAACGTAACGAAGTAATTATCGATCGTGAAACCATACTCGACAACAGTCACATTGATGACATTATTGAATCGGGAACACAAACGATTCTGCTTCACCGTACCGATGCAAACCAAAATGATTATGCTATCATTTATAACACGCTTCAAAAAGACCCGAGCAACTCGGAAAAAGAAGCTGTACTTTATATTTACCGTCAATTAAGAAACGCTGTACCGGCTGACGATTCAACCGCCCGCGAGGTTATCAATAATTTATTTTTCTCCGAAAAACGTTACGATTTAGGTGATGTTGGTCGTTTCAGAATTAATCGCAAGCTAAACCTTAACATTAATCCTGAAATCAAGGTTTTAACCAAGGAAGACATTATTGAAATCATCAAATATCTGATTGAGTTGATTAACTCAAAAGCAGATGTGGATGATATTGACCACTTGAGCAACCGTCGTGTTCGTACAGTTGGTGAACAATTATATAATCAGTTTTCAGTAGGACTTTCGCGTATGGCTCGTACCATTCGTGAACGTATGAACGTTCGTGACAACGAGGTGTTCACTCCTATCGATCTGATCAACGCTAAAAGTATTTCGTCCGTTATTAATTCGTTCTTTGGAACAAATGCACTTTCTCAGTTTATGGATCAACAGAATCCGTTGGCTGAAATTACGCACAAACGACGTATGTCGGCTCTCGGCCCGGGCGGTTTGTCACGTGAACGTGCAGGTTTTGAGGTTCGTGACGTACATTATACGCACTACGGTCGTTTATGTCCGATTGAAACTCCTGAAGGTCCAAACATTGGGTTGATTTCTTCGCTTTGTATTTATGCAAAAATCAACGAATTAGGATTTATTGAAACTCCTTATCGTAGGGTTACAGATTCAGTTGTTGATACTACTGAAGCCGGAATTGAATACTTTACAGCTGAAGAAGAAGAAAGCTTAATGATTGCGCAAGGAAATGCACCTCTGAATGACAAGGGCGGATTTATTCGTACCAAAGTCAAATCACGTTTGGGTGCCGATTTCCCTGTAGTTCCACCTTCGGAAGTAAACTTAATGGATGTTTCTCCATCGCAGATTGC
>CAIYTJ010000427.1 GCA_903929065.1 uncultured Bacteroidales bacterium
AATACTTGTTTAATTCAAAATTTTGTCTTTAAATTTGCACCAGAATTAAAACAATAAATGAAACCTTCCAAAACAAAACCGTCAGTAGATGCTTCTACCGAAGAAAAAATAAAGAATGCAGCACGATCTGTGTTTCATAAAAAGGGATATGCCGCAACGCGAACACGTGATATTGCTGAAGAAGCAGGAATTAATCTGGCTTTGCTCAATTATTATTTCCGAAGTAAAGAAAAGCTGTTTGATATAATAATGACCGAAACAATGCAGGGCTTTTTAACTTCCATCATGGAAATACTGAATGATGAAAAAACAACTTTCGAAAAGAAAATAGAAATAATAGTAGGCAACTATATTGATTTGCTTATCGAACAGCCGGACATACCATTGTTTGTGTTAAGTGAATTAAGGGCTAATCCGGAAGCATTGGTTTCAAGAATAAACAATAAAAAAGTACTTATGAAATCTATTTTCATTATGCAATTTCAGCAGCAGATAAAGGAAGGTAAGATAGCAGCGATTAACCCACTGCATTTTATAATGAATATGCTTGGCATGGTTGTATTCCCTTTTGTAGGTAGCCCAATGCTAAGAAGTATCGGAGATTTAAAACAGAAAGATTTTGATGAATTGATGCAGCAGCGCAAAAAACTTATTCCGAAATGGGTGAATGCAATGCTTAAAATTAAATAGAAAACAAGGAGTAAAAATGAAAAAGATAATTTCAACATTACTTATTATAGCAATAAGTTATTTTGCGGAAGCCCAGACAACAATTAATCTGGATAGTTGTTATGCCAAGGCAAGGCAGCAATATCCTTTGATAAAACAAAAAGGGCTGATTGATAAAACAAAGGAATATAATGTAACCAATGCAGGAAGAGGATATTTACCGCAGGTTAATTTTAACGGGCAGGCTACCTATCAGTCTGATGTTACTACAATCCCTATTTCTTTTCATATTCCAGGTGTTAATACAAGTATACCAACGGTAAGCAAAGACCAATTTAATGTACATGGAGAAGTAGACCAGACCATTTATGATGGCGGAGTGATAAAGCAGCAGAAACAGTCGCAGATAGCTGCTGCCGGTATTCAGGATGAAAATATAGAAGTGCAGCTTTATGCTTTAAAAGACAGAATCAATCAAATTTATTTCGGCACATTACTTATTGATGCACAACTCAAGCAGAACGATGTAACACAAAAAGATATTCAGAACAGCATTGACAGAATGCAGGCTAATGTTGATAATGGCAGAGCGTTGAGCAGTAACCTGTACGAATTAAAAGCAGCATTCCTTCAGCAGAAACAAAATGAGATAAGTATGAAAGCCTCGCGCAAGGCGTATCTTGATATGCTTTCGTTATTTATTAATAAACAGCTTGACGAAAACACAGTACTTGAAACACCAAAAACAGTAACTGTTTCGGAGAGTATTCACCGTCCTGAATTATCTTATTATGATTATCAAAAGAAGAATGATGATGTACAGGAAAAGATGTTGAAAGCAACTAACCGACCTAAGGCAATGTTCTTCTTTCAGGGTGGATATGCACTGCCCGGTTTAAATGGTTTTAATGTAGACCCTGCCTGGTACTATATTACAGGGCTAAAGGTAAGCTGGTCAGCCGGCGGATTATACACACTTCATAATCAAAAGCAGATACTGAATATTGACAGACAGACGATAGATGTACAGAAGGAAACATTTTTGTTCAATACCAATTTAAGTTTGAAACAGCAGAGTTCGGAGTTTATAAAACTAAAACAACTTATTGCAATTGATAATGACATCATCACGCAACGTACCGCCGTTAAAGATGTTTCGAAGGCTCAACTGGACAATGGAGTAATAACAGTGCACGATTATTTAAGTGAACTTGATGCCGAGGATGCAGCAAAACAAAATCTGCTGCTGCATCAGGTACAGCTGTTAATGGATGAATACAACTATCAGAATACATCAGGTAATTAAAAATATAAATTTAAATACAGATAAATGAAAACAAGAATTCTATTAGCTATTGCGGCAACAGCATGTATTGCTTCGTGCAATAATAAAGAAAATGATTTTGATGCAGCAGGAGCATTCGAATCGGTGGAAACAATTGTATCTACAGAAGCTTCGGGAACTATACTGAAGTTTGATATACAGGAAGGGCAAACGCTTCAACCGAATCAGTTTATCGGCTATGTTGACAGTATGCAATTGTTCTATCGCAAGAAACAACTGGAAGCACAGATAAGTTCTACAACAAGTCAGATGCCTGATATTCCAACTCAAATTGCTTCTTTTCAA
>CAIYTJ010000428.1 GCA_903929065.1 uncultured Bacteroidales bacterium
CCTGACTGGAGACTAAATTTGATATAAAAATTCCCTTCCTGATATTACTTTTAAAAAATCACTACTTACCAGAAAAATCCAATCAGTTCTATCTGATTCTACTAATTTGAGATTACAGCTATTTTGGTCACATAAAACTTCGCTATTATTTTGCTTTCGATCGCAGTTGTGTCAGACATAGCGAATCAGCTGATTTAAGAAGAAAGAATGTTTGAAATTAACAAACATTCTTTCTTACCATAAAAACTTATTATCAAAGTGAACCTAACATTGAAAGTTTACACCTGATTTATTTTAAACGGATCATTGCTGAAATACTCATGAATTTTTGTACTATTTACGGATTCATAGGTTGGAGGAGTAGATTCCAATGCCAGGGAGATTTCATTATCCAACTTTATTTTTACAATTTCGGGTATTTTATAGTTGCGCTTATCGCTATTTTGAATTTTCATTGTCAGTAGTCTCTTCGGGGTTAGTTAATAGCTACTTTTCGTGTAATTGTTTTTCCATTAGAAACAACAGTTACAAAATACACTCCGGATTCAACTAAATTGTTCAAAACAGTAACAGTGCTTAGTAATTGTTGAGTTTCCAGTTTCTGCCCCAGCGCATTATACACCGACATCATTGCTTTACCAGTTAGTTCTGTTGGACAAGAAACCGTAATTTGTCCGTTGCCATTTCTGAAAACAGTTATGTTTACATCAGCATTATTGCCATTGATCCCTGTAGTTACAGAAGGCGCTTTGAATACCAACGAGAACCGTCCGGATGCCGAAACCGAGTTATCAAAAGTGTAAGTATCACCCACAGCTAAATTGGTAACAGCACCTGTACCCTTGTCATTGAGCAGAACTTGCGTACCTGATTCGAAATTAGTCAACTCAGTAGCTTTGAGCTGGAATGATGTGCCGCTTCCGGGAGCAAATCCCAACAGAATTTCCGTATCGTACGGAATTGCATTCATACCATTTATTACCAGATTTTCGTTTCCTGTCGTGGTGTAAAGATCCGGAACGGTAGCGCTGTTGTTCATCATTTTTGGCGAATCATAGGCATCATATCCGTATTGTGCATTAGGATTAAAATACACCACCGTTTCATCAGAAGTATTATTGGCGGTATTATTCACCTGAAGGCGTAAAACCTGCTGAGTTGATTGGTTTGCAGCTGGTGCTTTTAAGCGGTTACCCGAATTATCAATATGAGCCCGCATTGCATTAGTGAAAGTCAATGTACCACCGGTTTGACCAGCTTTTACACGAACCCAGAAAGCCTGCATTGGTGGTATCATTTTGGTTACTGTTGTGGCTCCGTTTGATGTAGCTATATTCGCCATACCGTTATAAGTATCGAAGGTGTAAGCATCCTGAGATGTTTTGGTTCGATACCAAATGGTTGATAGGATATTGGCTGCAGTTGTATCTACTTTCGAGAAGTCAAGATAACATGGATACGGATTTCCCACTAGATTAAATCCTTCTTTTGTCACACCGGCATGCCGAGTTAATCCAACAGGTACATTTCCAGTATTCAAAGTTCCAGAAAAATCCATTGTTCCGGTTGTTCCGGTAATTGATGGTGAACTTGTAGCCACCGAAATATAACCTCTACCAACGGAAAGTGTTCCATTTACGGGTAATATCCAGTTAGCAGTTGGCTCATCATAACTAACCACCGATGCGCCTAAGTTCATTACTGAGCTTTGTGCTGACCCAACAGGAATTGAAACATACCAGTTACGACCTGCAGTTAAATATTGCTTTACCGTGCCAGAAACTGACTGCGGATTGATCATTGAATTATCAACAAGTGTACCTGTTCCAGATGCATCACTTTGTAAGGTTACACCATTGTTAGCAGTAAGTGTTGCTGTACTAAGTGTAAGTTTTCCTCCAGGGGCAACAGTAATTGAATTGACAGTTGTATTTTGATCAATTACTAAGTTGCCACTTGATATAACCAAATCAGTTGATGGAAGTGGAGGATATGTCAAGTTAGTATTGTTACTTAAATTGGTAGTACCTGTACCACTAAAATAGCAGGTTACAGGAACAACGGTTAAAGTTCCTGTTGCATATGTTATGGCATAATTACTTGCCGTAAATGTACCACCAGTTGCTGTCGATGGAGTAATTGCCGATGTAGTACTAGTAGCATCCGTAGGAGCAATAGAACCATAATCGAGCGTAACACTTCCGATAGTTTCACTATTTTTAAGTGTCCCGCTGGTGATTGTAAATGCTGAAGAACCGGTAGCTGGTGAACTCAGACTTGTACCATAGGTTTTATTGGCATTATTGGCTGTAATGGTTATTGGTGCTTGTGCTATTGTAAATGCAGTAGCTGCCGAACTTGCCGAAGCGTAATTACCATTGGCGTCTACTGTAACTGTTACAGTATAACTTCCTGCTGCCGTTGGTAAGGTTGAACTTGCCAGGTAAGTTGTACCGTCCTGGCTTACATAACTATAGGTATAACTTGTTCCGGTTCCGGTATTAGTCGCTGAAGTTGGTCCCTGAGACACTCCAGAATAGGTATATGTAACAACAGTTGGTGTAACAACAGGTGTGGCAAGAGCTGTGGTTACTGATTGAATAGTGGACCATGCTCCCGAACCGCTTGCATTTACAGCTTTCACTCTGTAATAATAATTAGTATTTGGAGCTAATAAACCTATTGTCTGACTCAAATTAGTACTGGCAATAGTTGAAACCAAAGTTGTTCCAGCAGACAAATCAGAAACTGTACCATATTCCACAGTATATGTAAATGTGGCAGAACCTTGTGTCGGAGCAGTCCAGTTAGCAGTAAAACTAGCACTTGTGATACCGCTTGCAGCGGTACTGGTTGGCGCTGCAGGCAAGGTTGCCTTAGTTGTAGTTGCGCCAAAAACACTTGCCGATGCACTATTTTGTGCTTTTGCAAGAATAACATAACTAGTATTAGGCGTAAGACCTGTTACGGTTTTAGTTCCCCAAGCAGATTTTGTTTGAAACACTTGAGTTGCTACAGTAACTGTTCCATCAAATTGAACATAATTCCCTGAATTATTTTCTTTAATGGCGAATGTTGTTGCAGCAGGATTGCCGTTTTCATTTATGGCAATATTTAAACTTGTGGTTGTTATTCCATCCACTGTAGGGGCAGCTGGTGCGGCTGCAAGGGTAAGGAAACTTACCTCTGTACCGTAAGTTGTACCATTTGTATTAGTTGCATACGCGTTTGCATAATAGGTTGTATTTGGAGTTAAACCCGTCAAAGAGGCGGTAAATGCTCCAATTGCCGAAGGAGCAGCTAAACTTACTTTGCTGTCATTAATCGTAGCTCCGGCCGATGTTTTATAACAAATACCATAATCGGAATAAGCAGGAGTACCAAGACTTCCACCTAAAGTACCATTCCCTGTAGCAGTTGTGGCTGCAATTGAAGTAACAGCGCTGGTTGAAACCGGAACTGCTGCTGGCACAACGTCCGCCCAGGTTTTACTGAAACGCAAACCGGCTACTGTTGCTGCTAAAGAAGACTGCTGAAAAACAACAAATTCAGATACATAATTCATATTTGTCTGCCCTGTCTCAGACCTGCTAGAAACTGCTGCTGGTTCGGCTGCTCCAATTGTTGGGTCTACAAAAAGCGATACTGTACCAGCTCCATCGCTACCTGGAGAAGCAGAAGTCGCAGTCGTTACTTCATATTTAATAACAATTAAATGCGTGGTGTTGTAAGCAAGCACCGAAGAGGTAGTTGAAGAAGCTGTAATATTGAGTTGGGGGGTCAACACATATCCGCCAGTTGTAGATTTAATCATAACCTGCCCGCGTTTGGTAGCAGCAGTTGAAGATTTATCAAAGCAAGCCAACGTTGCGTTAGAGGCAGGTGCACCAGATACATTCAGTAAAAAGCTCAGGTAAAAAGTACCTGTTGTCAGATCAGTTGCTGATGTTGTCAAACAGAAAATTGATTGTCTAGCAGACTGAGAAGTTAACGCTATCTGTTTCCCTAAATTGTTATCTTTGTAGTTGTAGTAGCTGAGCGTATTTGCGGCAAAAGTAGGATTCGTTCCGGAGGCAGGGCCAGTCCATGTGTTTGCTGCGAGAGTACTTACTGATTTCTCAAGTAGAGTAAGGGTGGTGGCATTAGTTGCCGATGCCGCAAAAATTGTAGAGTAATCAACAGGCGTAGTGACAGCTGCTGAGACAGCAAAACTAAAACAGCTAAACAAAGCCGTCAAGGCAGTCAGTCTGACGCGCCTTAATTTTAAAAACGAAGTAATGATTTTTATTTTCATAGGAATTTGATTTCAAGAGTTTTTGAATCTAAAGTTGGTCAAATTACAGACCATTGACGCTACAAAAATAGATGCACAAATACCAAATGGCTTTTAATTTCAGGTTTAAAAACTTTGATTTCTGGTTTAATCTGAATATTGGTTTCAAGAAGAATTAATAAATTTGATTAAAATATTATTATCTGAATTTCAACGCTTTGAAGTCATAATATCACAAAATAAAATCATGCGAACCGGTGTTTTTAAACATCCCGATTCGCATGATTGATATATGAAACCTGTAAAAAAATTAGTTCGTCTTTGGAGAGATTTTATAAACCTGTTTCAATACTTTTTCGGCATAGCGTTCACCCAACAGTTGAACACTAGCAGCATCGAAATGCGGATCTTTCTTGTCAATCAACGGAGTTAATCCATCTGAGCTAACCCAATCGGATTCAGGAATAAATGTTGAGATGGTTTGTATCATGGCATTAAACCCTGCCGTACCACCTGACCATTGATTAATTTCTCCGGCTACAAAATACAAATGATGCATGCCTAAATCGGTTCTTAAGTCGCTTACCAGTTTGGCTAATTTTAATTTGTACCCTTCCGGGTCTCTCATGTTACTTTCGCCCTGATGCCAGATAATGCCTTTTATTTCGCCAAATTTTTGTATCTCGTTAGCTCTGCGCAGGGCTTCATCATAGTATTTATCGGGACTGCCCTTCAGCCACGATTCGATGGCTGAACCGCCACGGGCATTCTGCATTAAGCCAATCTTATGCCCGGTGTTGTCCCGAATCATTTTCACAAACGAACAACTGGGACTTATTTGCTGCATGGCGAGTGCTTTGCGAACAGAAGAATATTTATTTAATGGATTCGAAGCAATTTCCAGGTTTCCACCCTGAGTAAGCAAATACACATTTTCGATAAAGGCAGTATCGGCGGAAGTCATTTTGCCTCTGCCGGCCATATTGGATTGTCCCAATGCCAGAAAGATATCGAGTTTTGGCAAAACTTCAAACTGCACCGAATAGGTTTTGGTGTTTGTGCCATCTTGCGACCTGACTTTTATCAAAGCCGTTCTCTCTGTCATACTACCTTTGATGTTGGAAGGAGCTATGACAGTAACCTTTGCCAGCGAATCCAAACCAACAGCATAGATCTTTGGTGCAGAATTGGCAGAATAGGGTAAATAATTCAGGTAATTGTAAGAGTTCTTTTTGAAATTTTCCAGCTTTGCATTTTCCAACAAAAGGCTTTTCAGACTCGCATCGGAAGGGTTGGAAGTAATTTGAACTTTTTCAGATGACACAAGCGAATCATTTTTAGTGACTTTTGCTCCCGAACCATTGTAAATATTTACGTCACCATCAGATAAAATATTTACCTGGGAAAATAATACTACCGGTGCAAGAATGACAAGTAATAGTGTTGTTTTTATTTTTCTCATACTGAATCTTTTAAATATTCACAGCCCTATCTAAAAACAGAAAGGGCTGAGAATTGAAGAGATTGGATTAAAAATTCTGGATAATCCGTCAAAGATAAGTTTATTTATTCTGAATTACCAATTGAGGTTTTTTACCATAAGGACTTTCTTTCGCCTGGAATTGAATGAGTACTCCTGCACCTTTTTCATTTTTCACGGCATAACGATCCTGAACCCGGAAAGATATCGCAGATTCTCCTTTTTTAATTGCGGCGAGAACCGCCTCTGTGACATCCCATTCATAATATTGAGCTGTTGTAGTTTCCACAATATCTAATGTAGCAACCGGATTTGCTGAAATTGCACCGACCTCAGCATCTGCATTATTGAACGACATAGTTTCTTCCGACCAGTTTGTCAGTGCTGTAGTATAAACGTCAAGTCCACGAGCTTGCTCTGCCTTTCCATATAACTTAAGTTTCACATTCGATACAGAAGCAATTCCTTTTAGGTCGAACTTCAGGTAAATAATACTCCACCAAACATTCTTTGTCGCAGGATTTCGGTAACTGGAAATCATTTTATCAGCTCCTCTAACTTCGTTACCTGTAATTTCAGTGCCATATCCTTTAGCAACATAGGTATCGGCTGTTGGAGTAAGAGTTGTTTGAGAAAACAACGACATGGGAGCTACTAAAGCTACCAAAAGTGCAATTTGAATTTTTTTCATGTTCTTTTTGTTTTTAATTATTGATTATTGTTGATTAAGTTATAAATCCCAATTGTCAGTCCGGAAAGGAAGTGCAGGTAAATTATTCCTATTGAATAAGTTGACAACTCCTGTATTTTTAAAACAATACCTCACTGCAACCGGCACGTCAACCGAAGGAGATGATACGATTACAACTTGATTGTCAATAGTAGCTTTTGCTGGATAAAAAACTTTATCCGCTCCGGCAACTTCAAAACCAGTCAGAGCATTTCCTGTTATGATTAATCCCTCAGTGGCATTTTCAAATTTCACTTTTACGTTTCTACTTTCAATACTGATTCCTGAAAATTCAGGATAAAGATAACTTTTATCGGGTTTTCCATACACATTGGCCAATGCCAGCATGCTCAATCGTTTCCCTACATCCTGTTTGTTTCTGGGGTGAATATTGGTGGTATCACCTATGTCGCCCGTACGAGCCATTCCGGTATTTTTGAGAGCCAATATAGAACTTTGTTTTTCGATCATATAGCCCAACGAATTTGCTTTTCCTTTAAACCAAGGACGGGTTAAATAATTGTATGGCGCAATCTGAACAAACAAAAACGGCATGTCAGCATTCTGCCACACTTCGCGCCAACCGTTGATTTGATTTTTGAATAACTTGTCATATTCAAAACAAGTATGTACATTATTTTCTCCCTGATACCAAATTACTCCTTTGAAATTGAATTTCACCAGTGGCGCAATCATACCATTGTACAGCGATGAAGGATAGGTTTGGTCAATTTTTACGGTGTCATTTTGCATGCGTTTAAGTCGGCTTGTACGTGTAGCAAAACCGTCTAAATCAATCGGTCGCATCCAGGAGTCAATGTTGGTACCGCCCCACGAGGCGTTGACAATAGCTACAGGAATATGCAACTTTTCGTAGAGGTTTTTGATAAAGAAATAAGAAACTGCAGAGAATTTTTTAATTGAAATCGGAGAACAAACTTCCCACGATCCGGCACAATCTTCTTTTGGTGTACTGGCAAATGTTCTGGTTACTTTAAAGATGCGAATAAGCGGTAAATCAGCTGCATCGAGTTCCTTCCGAAAGTTTACATCACCACTGTAAGAGGTACTTGTACTATCCACATAAAATTCCATATTTGACTGGCCGGAAGAAAGCCACACTTCGCCCAGATATACATCTTTCAGCTTAACTCCATTCTTACCTTTTATTGAGACTTCGTAAGGTCCACCTGCATCTTTTGTGTTCAGCTTTACCTGCCAGTTACCATTGCTGTCGGCAGCTGTAACAGCTTGTTGGTTAGAAAAAGTAGTTTTTACGGTAATGGCTTCCATTGGATCAGCTTTTCCCCAAATCGTCACCGTAGCATTGCGTTGCAATACCATGTGGTCGCCGAAAATGGCGGGTAAATGAACATTGGCCTGAGTAATTCCGGCAAATGAAAGTGAGAGAGCAAGTGCGAGAGATTTGAAATTGAATTGCATGTTTTTAAAATTTATTAGATTTCTATTTTTTTTCTGGATTTGCAATTGTAGTTTTGTAATACTCATAAGGCAATACAAATTCACATCCTTCGCTGATCAGGAATTCAATTACTTTTTTGAATTCATCCAAACGCTCCGGTTTAAAATAGGGAGGATGCGCCTGCACAATCATATAATTAGAATATTTCGATTTACTTGCCAGATAATTAGTCACAAAATAAGCCGAATCGGGCACACCGGGCGACAACTCCAAATTTACCCGTTGGTTTAAATTCAGTATGCCCGTTGAGCGTGCCGGTATGATACTGCCCAACATAATCACTTTGTATTTTGGGTTTTCAGACAGTACCCGAATCGTTATACTATCACTGGCATTAAACGGAGCACCAAAAGAGCGCATTTTTATTCCCAATCTTTTTTCAAACAAAGAATCAGCTTTTTCGAAATGAAGTTTTTGATAGTCATAGCCAGTTCCTTTGAATTCCGGATTTTTGTGGTCATAGCCATGATGCCAAAATTCGAAGAGTTTTTCTCCTTTAGCATTGGTTGCATTTATATAGGGGGTCAAAAAAGACAAGACAGTCTCATCCAAACCATTGGCAATGATTCCAAATCCGGCTTTGACACCTTTCAGTTTGAGGTAGTCGAGTGTGACAGAAGAAGCACTTCCGTTTTTATTAATTCTCAGATCATCCAGTTTCAGGATGATTTTTGGAGCTGCATGTAAAATTCCTACATGAACAAGGCTGAAAAGGAGGAATAAGATAATTGTTTTCTTCATTTGTTTAATTATTGATACTTTAGTCACTGCTTTTATTTTCAAAGCCTATCGAACCATTAATTTTTCGACAAACCGTCCGTTTGAATTGCTTAAATACGCCAGATACATCCCTGATTCAATATTCGGTAACTGCAGTTTGTATTTTGAACCATAGAATGAGGTTTGGGTAATTAATTTGCCACTAATATCAGCAACAGTCAACATGTTTTCCCTTGTATTTTTAGTCAGACTTTCAACATTCAGAATACTGTTTCCATCAATCGGATTTGGGTAACAACTTATTCCCTGTTCATTTCTTACGGTATCTTTCACTGTAGTTATTTGCGTAAGAACTTTATCAAAAACCAGGGTATATGTTCGGTGTTGCAATCCGTCTGCTGAAGTAGTATAAAGCGTGGCTGTTCTGTCAGCAACTGAGTTTGATGACACATTTACAGGCCCCGATAAAGTAACCGTCATGGAGTTGTTTGCTTTAGTATACTGAATGATTGGATTTGTTGCAGTGCTTGTCGGCAAAGTAATTTTATAATTTAAGGTATCCGGATTAAAAGTAGAAAGTCGGTAATTTTGAATAAACAAATCTACCAGATTTGTCGCTGCAACCGGACCAGCAAGTGTTTGAGAAATATCAATATGAGGTCGTAAAGCAACCGATGTATTTTCACGGGATGCATACTCAAGAGCACCTGTCGACATGTCAATACCGGATAGTTTTATCGACAATTTAGTGCTTGTTGCATTAATTTTGGAAACCAGGACAGATTTTACATCCATATTTGGATCAATACTGTTTACCCAACGGCCAATTTCGGAAGAAGCCGCAGGATGACTTGGTGGGGTCACGTTTTCCGTCCAGGTATCGCCGCATATTTCGGCTTTATAATTAATCCCGCCTTCGGCAGATGACAGAACAGAAAGATGCAGATTTGCAGAACCGATATTGGAAGTCTGACCGGTTAAATCGAACCGAAGAAATGCTTCCCTGTAAACACTTGAACCGGCTGTAGTATTTTTGATACCTATTCTGTCATCTGTTCCATACCAAACACTCCCTTTATAATACGCATCAGCTTCAGGATAAAGGGTTGTTGGAGTTGGTTGTTGATCAAAATAATCAATCAGATCATATACCCTTACATTCAGTTCTTTCATTTTATCGGTCATTGCCGTATATGGTACATAGGCAAGATTCACTATCCCTTTGTTGGCATCAATATTTGACGGGTCTGCTGCAACAGTAGAATCATTGTCCATGTACTTGAACCAATGCCAACCCACGCAGTATTTTGATTCCAATAAGGAGAGAACAAAATTCTGATATTCATATCCACGGTCTAATTGAGTTCTAACAATCCAACCTGCTCCACCAGTATTAGCATATCCAACATCACTTCCTTTGGTATAAAACTCACTCACAATAAATGGCTTACTTAAGTTAGTTCCCCAATTTACGCTACTTGAAATACTGGGAGTCCAGGTGCTGTATAAATTCGCTGAGAACAAATCGACATAATGTCCCACGGCTTGCATAAAATAACTATTGTTACGTGTATCTGTCTGGTTTACCCGCGAACCAATAACCATGTGATTGGGGTCGTATTTTTTAATGGCATTATATACGATCGAATAATATGTTTTTGCTTCGAATGCTAAAAATTGACCTTGTACAACCACATTGGCAGTATCAGCTGCAGTATGTCCATTGGTAGTAAGCCAATTCAGTGTTGCCAGGTAATTTTCGTCAGTTGGCGAAGTTCTACCAATAGCCAGAAATCCATTCAGATTACTGCTGTAAAAAGGCAATTCATTGTCGGTAAAATAGCCAAAAAGGTTTGCGTCGGTTTTATTAGCGGCTAATGCCTGTGCCTGAGTATCACAATAAGTTGAGAAAGCACTTTCAAACACAAAAATGGCATTGTTCGGATATCCCATGTGACCGGCTTGTTGATAAGCCCGGGTAGAAGCATAACCACTCATATAATTCAGAATAATGGTGTATGCCAAAGGTTTAGTTGTTTGATTTGGGTTATTTTTGATATTGGTAATATCTGACCATGCACCGGCACAATAAAAGCCATTATCATTTAGCATTTGTTTGGCACTGTTCATCCAGTTTACGCTACTATTGGCATATAATGATGAATAGGCAGTTGTAGAGGTAGTCCCACTTCCTTTAGCAAGGCAATTTACTGCCCTACAAATACTCAAATAACCCTGGGGATCGACTACCCACCACCGACCATTGATTTGTTTGACATAGTAATATCCCGTTGCAGTGGTTTGTTTGTCCGTCCGGCTGCCGTAAATATTGGTAGAAACAATCGGTTTACTTTCATAAAATCCGGGTAATTGACAGATTGTTCTGGTTGGAGTGCCTGCGAAAGTGCCTGTTGGTGAGGTTTTATAATCAACCAATAAGCCTGACATCGAACAGTCTGCCTGCTGTGCATTTGAAATGGAAAACACACAACAAAGAAACAGAAGGGTAATATTTAATTGTATGTGATTTTTCATGGTTTAAAATTTATGTAATTAGCTCAAAGGGAATTGATAAAAATTGAAAGGTGTTTGAATGTGGTGTTTACAGAAATAAGAGTAGTTTGAAAGTATGCTGACAAAAACGTTTGCAGG
>CAIYTJ010000429.1 GCA_903929065.1 uncultured Bacteroidales bacterium
AAATAGACTGGTCACACCGCCTGATTGGAATCAAAGGTAGTCGTGGTGTGGGGAAAACAACCTTTTTACTCCAATATGCTAAAGAACATTTCGGTACCGACCGAAGCTGTTTGTACGTCAACTTCAATAACTTTTATTTCACGGAACATACGCTGGTTGAATTTGCTGCTGAATTTTGTGCTCAGGGCGGAAAAACCTTGTTGCTCGATCAAACGTTTAAGTACGAAAACTGGTCTAAAGAGTTGCGCGAATGTTATGATAAATTTCCTGAACTTCATATTGTTTTCTCAGGATCATCGGTCATGCGATTAATTGAAGATAACGCTGATCTTCAGGATGTTGTTGCTTCTTATAATTTACGTGGATTTTCATTCCGCGAATTTCTGAATCTTCAATCAGGTTCAAATTTACCTAGTTATACGCTCAACGAAATCCTTCATAACCATCAACAAATATCTCAGGAAATATGCAGCAAAGTAAAACCGCTTGAGTATTTTCAACCTTATTTACACCATGGTTTTTATCCTTTTTTTCTGGAAGAACGTAATTTCTCCGAAAATCTGATTAAAACAATGAATATGATGCTCGAAGTGGACATTTTGTTGATTAAACAAATTGAGCTTAAATATCTTTCAAAGATTCGTAAGTTGCTCTATCTGATTATGCAAACTGCACCTGCTGCTCCGAATGTGAGCCAGTTGAGCAATGAAATTGGCGTTTCGCGGGCAACCATCATGAATTATATCAAATATCTGAAAGATGCCCGTTTATTGAATATGCTTTATGCTGATGGCGATGAATATCCGAAGAAACCAAATTTGGTTTATGTCCATAACACCAATTTAATGTATACCATTAATTCAGGGAATGTAGATAAAGTGGCTGAGCGAAAGACATTCTTTTACAACGCTTTACATGCCAGACATAAAGTAAATATCTGCAAATATCATTTGGATTTTTGCATTGACCAGCAATATCATTTTAAATGCGAAAACAAGCCGGAAACAGGTAAACATTATTCGAAAGTGATATATGCAGCTGATGAAATAGAAGTCGGTAATAAAAACGTGATTCCTTTATGGTTGTTTGGATTCCTATATTAATTTATGATTTTAGATTTACGATTGAAGAATAACCGAATAAAGCTCTATTAGTAATACAATTATAATAAAAACAAGAAAATAAACATTAATAAATTTCTAACAAAAAATGGCAAAATCTAAAAAATTTTTAACTTGTGATGGAAATCAGGCTGCTGCACATATTGCTTATATGTTCAGCGAAGTAGCTGCAATTTATCCAATCACGCCATCGTCGACCATGGCAGAATATGTAGACGAATGGGCTGCCACCGGACGTAAAAACATTTTCGGCGAAAAGGTACAGGTGCAGGAAATGCAATCGGAAGCAGGAGCTGCTGCAGCAATGCACGGAGCACTTCAGGCCGGCGCATTGACAACAACATTTACTGCATCGCAGGGTTTGTTGCTGATGGTTCCAAATATGTATAAAGTTGCCGGAGAATTACTTCCGGGCGTTTATCATGTTTCAGCACGTGCATTAGCTTCTCACGCACTTTCAATTTTTGGTGACCACCAGGACGTTATGGCTGTTCGCCAGACCGGATGCGCTATGTTTGCAACCGGTTCAGTTCAGGAAGTTATGGATTTGGCGGCAATTGCTCACCTGGCAGCTATCAAAACACGTGTACCATTTGTACATTTCTTTGATGGTTTCCGTACTTCACACGAAATTCAGAAAATTGAAGAAATTGATCAGGATGAATTAGCAAAATTATTGGATCAGGATGATTTAAAAGCTTTCCGCGACAGAGCATTAAACCCTGAACATCCGGTTGCTCGTGGTACTGCTCAAAACGGTGATATTTACTTCCAGGCTCGCGAAGCTTGTAATCCATTCTACGATGCAATTCCTGCAGTAGTTGAAGATTATTTGGATAAACTGGCAGTTATAACCGGTCGTAAATATGGTTTGTTCGATTATTATGGAGCTGAAGATGCTGACCGTGTGGTAATTGCCATGGGTTCTGCTACCGAAGCAATCCGCGAAGGTATTGATTATCTGAATGGTAAAGGTGAAAAAGTTGGTTTGGTATCAGTTCATTTGTATCGTCCTTTCTCAGCTAAACATTTCCTTTCAGTTCTTCCGAAATCCGCAAAACGTATTGCAGTTTTAGACCGTACCAAAGAACCGGGAGCAACCGGCGAACCATTGTATCTTGATGTAAAAGATGTATTGTATGGTTCTGAACATCAACCAACTGTTGTTGGTGGCCGTTATGGTTTATCGTCGAAAGACTTCACTCCTGCTCAGGTTATTGCAGTTTATGAAAACCTTGCTTTACCGGAACCAAAAAATCATTTCACAGTAGGTATCGTTGATGATGTGACTTTCACTTCACTTCCGTTAAAACCTGAAATCGCTTTAGGCGGTGCCGGAACATACGAAGCTAAATTCTACGGACTTGGTGCTGACGGAACTGTTGGTGCAAATAAAAACTCTATCAAAATTATTGGTGACAATACAGATAAATATTGTCAGGCATATTTTGCTTACGATTCAAAAAAATCGGGCGGTTTCACCTGTTCGCACTTACGTTTTGGCGAAACTCCAATCCGTTCTACTTATTTGGTAACAACTCCTGATTTTGTGGCTTGCCACGTTCAGGCATACCTTAACTTGTATGACGTAACCAAAGGCTTGAAGAAAAACGGAACATTCCTATTGAATACAATCTGGAATGAAGAAGAAGTTAAAAAGAATCTTCCGGTAAAAGTAAAAAAATACCTGGCTGCCAACAATATCAACCTTTATATTATTGATGCAACGGATATTGCAGAAAGTCTTGGTCTTGGTAATCGTACCAATACTATTCTTCAATCAGCGTTCTTCAAAATCACCAATGTAATTCCTTACGAACTGGCTGTTGATAAACTGAAATATGCCATCAATAAATCGTATGGCAAAAAAGGTGAAGATGTAGTAAAAATGAACTATGCAGCTGTTGACCGCGGTGGTGAATACACCAAAGTGGAAGTGCCTGCAGAATGGGCAAATCTTACTGATGGTAGCGAAGTTGCAACTGATATCGTTCCTGCATTTATTAATGACATCGTTCGTCCAGTAAATGCACAAGCCGGTGATGATTTGAAAGTTTCTGCATTCTTAGGACGTGAAGACGGAACCTGGGAACAGGGAACTTCGAAATACGAAAAACGTGGTGTAGCTGCTTCTGTACCGGTTTGGAATTCTTCAAACTGTATTCAGTGTAACCAATGTGCTTATGTTTGTCCTCACGCTGCTATCCGTCCGTTTATTTTGGATTTGGAAGAACAGGCAAATGCACCATTCACCGATATGTTGAAAACCAACGGTAAACAATTTGCCGATACAGCTTTCCGCATTCAGGTGGATGTACTTGACTGTATGGGTTGTAACAATTGCGTGGATGTTTGTCCTGGAAATAAAGGCAACAAAGCATTGGAACTTACTCCAATCAATACGCAATATGAAAACCAGAAAGGTTGGGAATATTGCATTGATAAAGTAAAATCAAAACAACATTTGGTGGATGTGAAAGCTAATGTGAAGAATTCGCAATTGGCTACTCCATTGTTCGAGTTCTCGGGAGCTTGTGCCGGTTGTGGAGAAACTCCATATGTGAAATTGATTACCCAGTTGTTCGGCGAACGTCAGATGGTAGCTAATGCAACAGGTTGTAGCTCAATTTACTCCAACTCTGCTCCTTCCACTCCTTATACAACAAACCCTGAAGGTCACGGTCCGGCATGGGCTAACTCGTTGTTCGAAGATAATGCAGAATTTGGTTTAGGTATGGTTTTCGCAAATGACAACATGCGTGATCGTTTGGTTCGCCTTATGACTTCAGCTATCGAAGAAAACTGCTGTTCGGATGAATTGAAAGGATTATTTGCTGAATGGATCGAAAAACGTGAAGACGCTGACGAAACCATGATTCTTGAAAAGAAAATCACTCCGTTGGTAAAAGAAGGCAAATGCGAATATTGCAAAGAAATTGCCGGATTGACTCAATATCTTGTAAAGAAGTCGCAATGGATTATCGGTGGTGATGGTTGGGCGTATGATATTGGCTTTGGCGGATTGGATCACGTGATTGCTTCGGGTAAAAACGTAAACATTCTGGTTTTGGATACTGAAATTTATTCAAATACCGGTGGACAGGCCTCTAAATCAACTCCGGTTGGTGCAGTTGCTAAGTTTGCCGCTGCCGGTAAACGTGTTCGCAAGAAAGACCTTGGTATGATTGCAGCCACTTACGGTTATGTTTATGTTGCACAAGTAGCCATGGGTGCAAACCAGGCTCAGACATTGAAAGCACTTCGTGAAGCAGAAGCATACAATGGACCATCGATTGTAATTGCCTATTCACCATGTATCAGCCACGGAATCCGTGCAGGTATGGGCAAGGCTCAGGAAGAACAGGAACGAGCTGTAGAATGCGGTTACTGGCACTTGTATCGTTTCAACCCGGCGTTGGAAGCTGAAGGAAAGAACCCAATGATTGTAGATTCGAAAGAACCACAATGGGATAAATTCCAGGATTTCCTCAAGGGCGAAGTACGTTATACCACGTTGCTGAAACAATTCCCTGCAGAAGCTCAGGAATTATTCACAGCTGCTCAGGAAAATGCTAAATGGCGTTATACAGGCTACAAACGTATGGCAGAACAACAGTTCTAATCCAGCATACTATTAACTAAGAAAGACCATTCGGAATCGGATGGTCTTTCTGTTTTTTATACATAATTAAAATACACAATCTTTATAGACGTTTTTTAAACTGCAATAAAAATTAGTTGTCGGTTACTTTTTCCTTTTTGTAATTAATCATGGTAATCAATCTTAATGAAGTGTCACGGGTAAGATAACTCCATGCCCAATTAAAGAAAATAATCAGTTTATTTCTTACGCTCAGAATAAGCATTAAATGCAAAAACATCCAGATATACCAGGCTACAGGGCCTTTAAACTTTAAAAATGGAAATTCAACAACTGCTTTGTGCTTGCCGATTGTTGCCATCATGCCCAAATCGTTATATTCATATTCCACCAATGCTGCATCTTCCTTTTTCAGCGATTTCAGCATGTTTTGTCCCAAATTCTTTGCCTGATTAATAGCCACATTTGCAACCTGAGGATGACCTTTAGGGTATTTGGGAGTTTCCATATAAGCCACATCGCCCAATGCATATATATTTTCGAAACCTTTTAATCTGTTATATCGATCTACAATATATCTGTTTCTGAAAATGTCGTTAGGATTTAGCCCTTCAATAATATTACCGGTGACACCAGCTGCCCAGATTACATTCTTGGTCGGAATACTTTCTCCGGTGTTTAAAACCGCTACATTTCCGTCGTACGAGTCGAGCATGGTTTCAGTTTTGACAATAACGCTCATATCTTCAAGATACTTTCTGGAGGCAATTTTCGATTCTTCACTCATATTATTGAGTGTGTATTTGCTTCCTTCCAGTAAAATGATATTAAATTTAGAAAAGTCAATATTATGGTAATCTTTGGGTAACACATCTCTTTTCAATTCTGCAAAAGCACCTGAAAGTTCAACTCCCGTTGGACCGGCTCCCACAATCACAATATTCATCCATGCCTGTTTATCAACTGTATGTGCAAAAATTTCCTTTTCAAAGCTGAATAATATTTTATTGCGAATGTTTATAGCATCCTGAGTAGTTTTCATAGAAAAAGCATTTTCACTCATTTCATCGTTTCCAAAGAAATTGGTTCTGCAACCGGTAGCAATAATTAAATGATCATAGGATACAGTTCGATCATAAGCGGTCATGAGTTTTTTTTCACCCGGATTGATGCTAATAATGTCAGCCATTCTGAAATCAACGTTTTTGCTTTTCTGGAAAATCTTTCTGAACGGAAACGAAATGCTGGATGGTTCAAGTCGTCCGCTTGCTACCTGATAAAACAACGGTTGAAATTGGTGATGATTTTGTTTATCCACCAATATAACCTCAAGATCAGACTTCATTAATGTCTTTGCCAACTGTAATCCGGCAAAACCCCCGCCTATTATTACTACTTTATCTCCTTTTTTAAACCCTAAATTACTCATAGTATATTCCTCATTTTACTTACTTAATTTCAACATTCTAACAACAAAAATAAACAATAGTTGATGAATAAAGAAATATTTCCTTATTTAG
>CAIYTJ010000430.1 GCA_903929065.1 uncultured Bacteroidales bacterium
AATGCACGTCAGCCAGCCAATGACCCATAGGCGTGTGTTATGGTTAGTTTTTTTTCATTTCGTTTTTTCGTTCTATTGCCTCTTGTTCGCCTTTTTGAACAGCTATATTTAGATATTTCAAGCTTTCTTCCTTTTTATTCTGGCTTAGTAGAAAGTCAGAATAATGAAACTCCAATAAGTCAACTGGGACAGTTGCTGACGAAAAAGCTAATTTAAAATTCTCGTCAGCTTCTAAAATATCTCCTTTTTCAAAATGATAAAATGCTAGATTTCTGTATGTATAGGCAGGAATATTATTTCCAGTTAACATAGCTTTGTCGATATAATTACGCCCAGCCTCAAATTGGCCAACTCTAATTAGTGCATATCCTAAGTTGTCGTTTGCAAAACCATTATTTCTATCATTTACTAAGGCTTTTTCGAAATTATTAATGCTTTCATTAATTTCTCCTTTTCTCATTAGATAATATCCTATTCTATTGTAAGTGTCAGATTTCAAATAATCATCAATTGTCAATAATAATATTCTTTGAAGAATTGATATAGCCTTATTATATTCTTGATTTTTATATTCCTTATCTGCTTCGTTAAAAAGGCTCAATGCTTCTAATTTCGCTAATTCAGAAATAATATGTGGAAATTCATCTATATACTTTATAGCTTCTTCAAATTTTAGCTTTAATTCTTTTGGTAATTCTATTTTCCAATTTGGATTGTCATTCTGTATAATCTTAGAAAAAATTGCCAATCCATATGCCATTATTTCACTTGGCATTTGGGAAGCATTAATCCATTTTGTTTCCCAAAAACCGTCAACTGCTCTTCCAGAATCAATTAAATTCTGGGAGAGAATTACACCAAATCCAAAGTATATTCCAGCCAGATAAATAAATAAACTTGTTTCATCTCCATTGTCGAATTTCAATTTGTCTTCAGTCAACTTTATTTTTATGAATTCTTGAATTATATGGTAAATTAGTCGATTGAGGCGTTTTGTTATGCTCTTTGCAATGTATATTTTATACTCATTTTGACAAATTTCTAATTCAGTATCAAATTGTAATCCTTCCGTTTGCAAAGGTATGCCATAGGAGTCTCTTAGATCTTCTATAATCTCAAAGGAAATTTTCTTTGATTCTAAGTTTAATAATTCAGATAAATCAATTATAATATTCTCAATTTCTAATGTCTCGGAACTGAATGTTTGAGGGAAAAATGATTCGTTAATTAGAACCTGCTCGTCTTGTCTCATGGGATAGCCATAAACTTTAATGAGCCATTTAAAATTGTGTTCAACCCAATCTCTGTCAGTTTCGGTAATGAAAAACTTGACTTTTTGGGGCTTTTTCTTGAATCCGAATAGTTTCATTTTCTTTTTTTTAAAATTAACCATAACATTCCTGTATGTACTACGGAGTTGCACATATATCCGTTATGTCGGCCTTGTTGATTGTTGTTATATTATTGATAATGTGCGCTTTGTTCTTTATTTGCTATTTTTACATTATTGCACATACTGGAATGTGAATTTTGTTACATGATTATTCATACTCTATACTTGCAAAAACCCTTCAAAGATAAAAACTATTTTTCGCATTAACAATACTTTTCGGTTTTAAATATCTAAATTATCCAACGGACTTTTTATTTGGTCAAATCCTTTGGTGGTAATATGTGTATAAATCTCTGTGGTTTTGGTGTTTTCATGTCCTAGCAAACTTTGAATGTAACGTATATCAGTACCGGCTTCAAGTAAATGCGTGGCAAAGCTATGCCTTAAGGTATGCACGGTTACATGTTTCTTGATACCGGTTTTTTCTACCGATTTTCGTAATATCTCAGTTATTGTTCTTCTTGAATACTCTTCACCATCCTGCCCTTCGAAAAGCCATTCGTTGGGCTTATATTCGCTTACATATTTTCGAAGAACTTCCAGTGCTTTTTTACTCAATATAGTATATCTATCCTTCTTACCCTTAGCCTGTTCTACCCGTATTTGCATTCGGCTACTGTCTATATCTTTAATTTTCAGATTTACAGCTTCACTCACACGCAATCCGCCCGAATAAATAGTCATTAATATGGCTTTATGCTTCAAATTTTCGGTTGCATTGAGCAGTAGTTTTACTTCCTCCTGACTCAGTACTTCCGGCAAAAACTTTTCTTCACGGGGTCGCTCTATCAGATACACTTTTCGCCGACCACCCATCACCCGCTCGTAATAGAATTTTATGGCATTGATAGCCTGATTCTGATACGAAGTGGAAACTTTACGTTCAGTAACCAAATACTGCAGATACAATACTATTTCTTCCTCGGTAATATCATCCAGCTCTTTATCCGCATAATAATTGATAAACTCCCGAAACATATAGCTATATGATTCAATAGTATTAATGCTGTAACGCAACTCCCTGAGTTTGGCAAGATAGCTTTCCGGATTTGCCCTCACCATGCCTTCACTTCGGTTTCCGGGCAATACCTTCTGTTTCTTTTCTTCCCGGTAAATCCATTCCAACCCGTTAGCCACTGCAAACTCACGTATATACTTAACCGATGGCTCGCTGTAAGGCAATGTCCAGCAATTATCCGTACCATTCCACTTGCACAAGGCCAACCGTTTGATAGCATCAATCATCGCCTTATTATACCCAAAATACAATTTCAGTGTTCGGTTATGTACGTTCAGTGCCAAAAACTGTCCTTTATCAACAATTGGCTGATCCGTGTCACCCGCTATCCTCAGCGAAACTTTTTCATTCACCTGCAACCTACGCCCTTCGAAAAACGATTCCAACAAGTTCAGATTCCTTTTATAATTAGGTATCACCCACTGAAAATTTGCATTATCCCACTTACTATATTTAAACGATTTCAAAAACTGAATATCCGTTTCATTTCGCGGCAGCTTCACATACAGATGCATGGGAGTAACCGTAATTTCAACCTCCACCTTCGACTTGTCAATTAATTTCGGAGATTTCTGCAAAACAAGTTTAGCACTTTTGTCAAACTCTACGGTCGATTTTTCTATTTGGTCCGAATTTTCTTCTTTTTTCTCTAATTGGGGTACATCCGTCGGTAGTAACAGTTCGCTACTTGTTTTGCACTCAGCCAAGTCCCTCATTTCCTTCTCCTTTGGAGAAGGTGCCCGAAGGGCGGAAGAGGTCGGTGAAGTTAGAATTTCCAATTCCGGAAACAACTCTTTCAATTTTTCAAACGCCTCACTGGTATAAGGTATATGCCATGCCCCCATGGTTTTACTCCAACGCACATCAGGTATTTGCCGCAGTTTCAATACCATTTCAGCATTATACGGAAAATCAACACGTATCCGTGTCTCATTCCGGTGTGTAACTATTGTCAGAACCACGATTTTTCAGATTAGATGATTAAACAGAAAAAGAAACAATTCAGATTTGTTTATATTTTGTATTTATTAATCGCTTAAATTCTAAACTTTTACTACCGAAATTTATCAACAATCCAACCTCAATATTATATGCTTCAAGGTAATTTTTTGCCTGAGCCAAATGTACATCTTCAAGTTTAATAATTGATTTCAATTCAACTGAAATCTTATCTTCAACAAGAAAATCAACTCTACGAGTACCAATCTGAGTATTACGATAATAAATTGGCATTTCGAATTCCCTTTTAAAGTTCAAATCATAATAAGGCAGCTCCAATGCTAATGCACGTTGATAAATTACTTCTTGAAATGCGAAGCTTCACGAATACATTTTAAAAA
This sequence comes from uncultured Bacteroidales bacterium, assembly GCA_903929065.1. Taxonomy (GTDB): domain Bacteria; phylum Bacteroidota; class Bacteroidia; order Bacteroidales; family Paludibacteraceae; genus Paludibacter. Next base: position 3,752 of record CAIYTJ010000430.1, read on the forward strand.
ATAAACTCTACATGAGTAAAACCATTGCCAAGTGCTTTATGAACCTCCATGGCAGCACCAATTACTTTACCGGTTATTTCTTTATATTTGTAATCTTCCATAAGTATCATTTTAGTACATATGTCTTAACCACGATTTATCAGAATAAAAGATTTATCAGATAACCCCTCTCCTTTTCTTTCCCTTTAATCTGATTAATCTGCTTAATCAAGGTTCAGACTTATTCGCCTTCAAAGATAAAAACTATTTTTTAATTAACCTATGTTTTGTGTAGAAAATTTAATTTCAAAACCTGAAATCGGATTATGTACATCAACAACCAATAGTTTGCAAATCGAAACATGCATTTTGTCGGTTTACATCGGGTAGTTTTCACTGTGAAAATATGCTTTTGTTTGTACATTTTTAGATGTTGCACATGTGCACATCTGTTTTTGTTTGCCAACAATGACCAGTTTGCACAGTGCAATATTCATTTTTGCGTTAAATATTACA
>CAIYTJ010000431.1 GCA_903929065.1 uncultured Bacteroidales bacterium
CCGGGTGGCGAGCTGGGTGACTAAAAGCCCTCACCTGATCTAAAAAGACGTCGTTCATACCAGTTCGCTCTTTTAAAACCCTATAAGCAGCTTGGTCTAATTCTTCATTATCTTTTACAATATCACCCAAAAGCGAATAATGACCCTCATAAAATTCAAGATCACTTTTGATCACCAAAACCTTTAATTTATTTTCTTCGAAACCAAAAATTGCACAGTCAACCGTGAGTGGAACTTTAGGATATGCCTGAACCAGCTTTTTTGCGTCTTTTATGAGATGTTCATGCGGTTTCTCGTACGGGTTTTTTTTAGTCATGTCACATTAATTAATTTCAACCTGGGCATTCTTGTTAAACAATCGAAAGGTCAAGATACAATTTTTTCAATAATGTGTACCTTCTACATAGTAGATGTTAATGAATAAGATTCTGCCCCTAACTTTATCGGCCAATTAATTTTGAATGTATAGATCCGAACAAATACAGTTATTACAAACAACAACCAATGAGTTTCTTCAATCTCCAGTTGAGGCAGATTCATCCATTGATAAACTTGCACAACTAAAAGAATTACTTAGATTTCATGAGTATCGTTATTATGTTTTGAACGATCCCTTAATTGCAGATTTTGAGTATGATCAACTTTTTAAACAATTACAGCATTTCGAATCAAAACATCCTGATCAAATAACTGCTGATTCTCCATCACAAAGAATTGGCAATAGTTTAAACCAAAGTTTTCAAACGGTAGCACACTTAGTTCCCATGCTAAGTCTAGACAATAGTTATAATGCAGATGACCTTAATGATTTTGATCGGAAAGCCCGTGAGTTAAGCGGTACAGAAATAATTAGCTATTGCATAGAACCGAAATTTGATGGTGCAAGTATTTCATTGATTTATGAAAATGACCAATTAGTTCGTGCCATAACAAGAGGTGATGGCGTTGAAGGAGAAGAAATTACCAATAACATAAAACAAATCAGATCGATTCCACTTACTGCTCGCTTCTCTCAATTTGGGATTTCACAAATTGAGATCAGAGGAGAAATTATCATGAGTAAATCTTCTTTTAATAAATACAATGAACTGCTGGTATCACAAGGATCTTCACCTCTGGCAAACCCTAGAAACGCAGCAAGTGGAAGTCTGCGGATGAAAGATCCTAAAGAAGTTGCACTAAGAAATTTAGACGCATTTTTATATCATATTAGCTATTTTCAAACAACTGATGGGAGAACAGTGGAGGAACTTAGTTCTCACGCTGGTTCGCTACAACTACTATGGGATCTTGGTTTCAGAAGTCCACAAAAAGAAAAGAGAGTAGTTCAAGGCATACAGCCCGTTATTGATTACTGCCTGGAATTCGAAATCAAACGCGATCAACTTCCATATGAAATTGATGGTATGGTTGTAAAAGTAAATAGCCTTGCTATGCAGGAAAAACTTGGGATGACTTCACACCATCCCCGTTGGGCTATTGCCTATAAGTTTAAAGCAAGGCAAGCAACCACTCGCTTAAGAGCTATAGAATTTCAAGTGGGTAGAACTGGCGCTGTAACTCCCGTAGCAAAATTAGATCCTGTTTATTTAGGAGGCGTTACTGTTTCCAGTATATCTGTACATAATGAAGAATATATCAAAGAAAAAGATTTGAAGATAGGAGATCATGTACTCATAGAAAGAGCAGGTGATGTAATTCCGCAAATTGTAAAGTCGCTCCCAGATCTTAGAACAGGGGATGAAAATAGTATCCTCTTTCCTAAAAATTGTCCGGTCTGTAATAGTGAATTATTTAAAGAAGAATCTGAAGCAGTTTGGCGCTGTATTAATATCGAATGCGAAGCACAGGTAGTTGAAAAGATGATTCATTTTGTAAGTAAAGACGCAATGGATATCAAAAG
>CAIYTJ010000432.1 GCA_903929065.1 uncultured Bacteroidales bacterium
ATCATCGGTTCAAGTTATAGAAAATCAAGTTTTTGCTTTATGTACAAGTTTAAAATCTGTTTATATTCCTTCCTCAATTTATTATATAGGTAAAATATCTTTTTTGTATTGCAATAATTTATCTTCAATATATATAAATTTTTCTGATTTGGCATCAAAAGTGTTTATTGAAATGGATGCATTTGTTGGATTACCTGAATCAACTTGTGTAATACATGTACCATATGGTTGTAAATTACTTTATTCAACTAGCTATTACTTTAAAAATTTCACACATATTGTTGAGGACGTTTCAACGACAGTCAAAACGATCAATTGTACGTGCCATAATACAAATGATGGAGAAATAAATATCAATTTAGGATTACCTTTCACATATTCTGTAATTGTTTCAGGCATTGACTATTTAAAAAGCAGCACTTCTGCCGATTCTTGCTTTAATTTAAAGAACTTGTCACCTGGTAATTACACAGTAAATATCACAAAAAATGAATTGCCTGATTATAACGAAAGTTATTCAGTTACCATCTCACAACCTGAAGAGTTGAGTGTAGTTAAATCGAAAATAAATAATAATTCTATTAAATATACCTTAAGAGGAGGAAGTCAGTATTATATAACCGTTAATAATAATATGGCGATTTATCAAGATTCGGTTATCAATCTATCGCTAATTAAAGGATTAAACCGAATTAAAATTTTTACCGATAAATTCTGTCAAGGAATATACGAAGAAACTATTAACAACAGCGATAATACTTCTTGTGAAATTTATCCTAATCCTATTCATGATAAGTTTTTCATACTTGTTGCAGGTGAAGAAAAATCAGTTAATGTCAGTATTGTTACATTAATTGGTAAAATTCTACGTACCCAATATATTCAAATTCCATCCAACCGAAAAATTGAAATGGATATTGCAGATATAGACAATGGAACATATCTGCTACAAATTCAAGGAGAATCCTTTCAACAAAGCGTGAAATTCGTGAAATATTAATTAACATTTAGCATATTAGAATACATATGAAATCATATAATAATATCAAAGTCACCTTAATCTTAGGTGTAATATTTTATTCAATATCTAGCTGTAAAATATCCTTACCAAGAAATTTCTCGTTACAATCTCCCGCCAACAACACTGTTTGTTTAAAAGGTGATTCCGTAAACATTTCAACTGCTAAGGTTGTATTTACATGGTCGTTATCAAAAGATGCCGAATATTATCAGTTAGCTATTACTAATTTAACAACCAATAATTTCGTAAGTTTTACTACTACATCTACATCATTCACTGCATCTTTGCCAATCAACGCATATTACTCATGGAAAGTTGTAGCAACAAATACAAGTGGAAATACGAGCAGCGATAATTGGTTGTTTTTCCTATCGGGTACAACAAGTAATTATGCACCTTTTCCTGCCGACTTAACTGCACCTGCTAATGGAGCAACAGTAAGTTCAAACGGTGCTTCCACTGTACAAGTTACTTTGTCGTGGTCGGGTAGCGATCCAGATAACGACATTGCAAGTTATGCCGTATTTTTGGACAACTCCAATGCCACAACATCAATAGTTAGCTCTCAAACTTCCACAACTGTTACTCAAACATTGGCAAGTGGCAAAATATGGTATTGGAAAGTAATAACAACCGACAATGCTGGCAATACATCTACATCGGAAGTAAGTTCATTTCAAGTGAAATAAATGACAAAATATGTGACATAGTTATTAATCGCCCAAAAAGCAAAAAAGCCACAACAAGTTATAGTTAAATTTGAGTTGTCTTGCAGTGTCTTTTATACCTTTTTGATAGTAGGCAGAGCGGTCACAGTACATTGTTTTTATGTTTGTTTAGACAGTTGAAGTGCATTTTGAAAGAAAAAAACAATGAACTGTGGAGAGTTTATATTTTAGCTTTCTGCATTTAGACAAATTAATCTGGCTTTTTCAGTTGGCTGACAAGAAAGAAACAAAACATACTTATATAGCTGACAAACACAAAATCAATAAGAGTAAAGTGACAACTGTATAACTACTAAACGGCCAGCTGCCAACACCCGCCTCGGTCGTTATGGGTCATTTTAGAAAAAAAAGAAACAGATACAAACGACTAACAAAAAAAACATGAGACAATTAATCACAATCATTCTTTTAATTACAGTGACAGTAATAGCGAGTGGACAAAATATGTCATACTCTGAATGGAAAAGAGAAACAAAAAAAGACATTAGACTTCTTCCCAAATACGGTGAAGTTCCTAAAACAAAAGAACAAAAGTTGGCAGACCAAGAACTGATTGATGATTACGTTAAACAAGAAGGCAACCGTAAGAAAGCTTCAGAACTTTTAGTTAGTATGGGATTTAATTATTTATACAAGGGAGACTTAAAAACAGCCATGTACAGATTTAATCAAGCATGGATTTTAGAACCAGAGAATGCCAACTGTTTTTGGGGATTTGGTGGAATTTATTTTACTTTTGGCGACTATGAGAACGCCTTAAAACAGTACGACGAAGGATTAAAAATAGACTCGAATAGTTCAAATATCTTGACTGACAAAGCCACTATTCTTATGACAAAATATAGAAATAATCATATAGAGAAAGACTTCGATGAAGCGTTGACACTTTTCAGACAATCTTATTCAATTAACCCCAAGAATCAAAATACACTTTTCAAATTGTCAGTTTGTTACTTCGAGAAAAAAGACTGCGAAAACGCATTATTCTTCTACAATGAATGCCTGAAACTTGGAGGACGACCTATAACGAAAGAATTTACAGAAGCATTAAACAAAGAATGTAAGAAATAGAAACAAATTTGACGAAAAAAAAACGACCCCATAACACACGCTCGGTCGTTATGGGCAAGTGTAAAAAAACAGGAAACAATAACTTATAAGTAAATTCACATGAAAAAATTAATTTTATTTATCGCGACTATGTTGACTACAACTGTTTATGGTCAACACATTTTCACAGAACAAGAATCTAATTGCAATTATCAATCAATGAGTTTAGAAAGCTCTAAAATTCTTGTTGACTACAAATCTAACGATTCATTATATTACGATTTGATTAAAAATGTTGACATTAAGTATCTGGCAAAAGTCAAAGGAGATGTAAAAATCCAATTATTGGTAGATTCACAAGGTTCTCCGTGTTGTGTAAGCGTCTCTAATGAAACAAATGTTTCAAGTTCTAAATTAAAAATTGTCAAAAATGTAAATTCTATGACTGGTTGGAGAAAACCAACAAGTCCATATACAAAAGTGTGTATAATCTTAGAATTAATTTATGAAAATGACAAGGTTACAGTAAAAAGATTGGGTGTTGGTGGTAACAGAAAATTCGCTGAAC
>CAIYTJ010000433.1 GCA_903929065.1 uncultured Bacteroidales bacterium
CCATGCGGTTCATGCCGTCAGGTTTTGCTCGAAACCGAAATGCGTTTTGAAAAAGATATTACCATTTTACTTTATGGAACTGCTGAAATTTATGAGATTAGAAATGTAAGACAACTACTGCCGCTTTGCTTTGAAAAAAGCAGCTTGAACAAATAAATCATTGAATGTATTCCTGAATTTAAGGACAATTAAAGTTCGCTCACAATAACCATTTTATAACCAACCTTTCGAATGAAAAAAACTAAATTTAATATTGAATACCAATTAAACTCTGCCTCTCCGAGTGTGCTTTGGAATTCCATCAGCACTCCGTTGGGACTAGCTGAATGGTTTGCCGATGTCGTTGTGGTTAAAGAGAATGAATACACTTTCACCTGGGACAATAATGACCAAACGGCATTTTTAATTCAATCCAAACCAACTTCTTTCGTGCGTTTTCAGTGGGAAGAAGATTTCAATTCGGAATACTATTTTGAATTAAAAATTACAGCACTCCAGGTTACCGGTGATTTAGCGTTAATTGTAACCGATTTTGCCGGACCGGACGAAATGGAAGATTTAAGTTTGCTTTGGGATAAACAAATTGAAGTATTGCGCAGAAAAACAGGTATTTAGTTTATAGTTTATAGTTTGTAGTTTATAATTAGAATATCGACATAGAACCATTTGACTAAAACAGTCAGGTGGTTTTTTAATATTTAATTTGGCAACCAATAATTTTAAAACTATTATCTTTTAGTTAAACTAAATTAGTCCTTTATATACTTGATTATTGAACTTTTTACAGTAATTTTGTTGTTCCAAAAAAAATGGCATGTTGAAATTCAAAAAAATTGATTCTTACATATTTAAAAGCTTTTTTACCCAATTTTTGGCGACATTCCTTATCTGCATACTCATCCTATTACTGCAGTTTTTATGGAAACATATTGCCGAATTAGTTGGTAAAGGAGTTGGTTTTTCAGTTTTGGCAGAATTCTTTTTTTATGCTACACTTACACTTGTACCCATGGCTTTGCCACTTGCCATACTGCTTGCATCGTTAATGACTTTTGGTAATTTAGGCGAAAACTTCGAACTTACTGCCATGAAAGCGGCGGGTGTTTCTCTATTCAGGATTATGCGTCCGCTTATTTTCTTTATTTCTTTTGTTTGTGTGGGTGCATTTTTCTTTTCAAATGAGGTTTTGCCGGTTACTCAACACCGATTGTGGACGCTCATATTTTCTCTTCGCCAAAAATCACCCGAATTTGATATTCCCGCCGGTGAATTTTATTCCGGAATTAATGGCATAAACATTTACGTCAGGGAAAAGGAGAAGCATTTGCTTAAAGATTTAATGATTTATGATTTTTCGAATGGTTTTGAAAATGCAACGGTGATGGTGTCCGATTCCGGGCGGGTTCAATTCACCGAAGACAATAAATATCTGTTACTTTCACTTTATTCCGGCGAAAGTTTTGAAAATCTGAAAGGGCAAAAAATCAGCAGCTCTCCATCAAGTATTCCATACCGGCGAGAGACCTTTAAAACCAAGGAAATTCTGCTTGATTTTGATACAAAATTCAATCGTTTCGATGAATCACTACTTTCCGACCAGCATGTAAGCAAAAACTTCGGACAACTTACGCACTCCATTGACTCGGTGAGCAAAATTGCCAATATCAGACGAATTGAGCAATCAAAAGAAGTTACTCAAAGACATTATTTGGGGAGAGAATACATTGCAGGTAGCAAATTCAATGATAGTTTAAAATTGTCGAAAACTAAACTAAACTCAGATTCGTTATTTCTATCGTTAAGTCAGGAAGCCATGGTACGGGTAAGCCGAAGCGCCCTGGATAGAGCAAAAACAATGAAAGATTTAATTGAATACAACAAAATGATGCTGAATGAACCGGCTGGTTATGTATTACGACACGAAATTGAAAGACACCGCAGGTTTACACTTTCATTTGCTTGTCTGATTTTTTTCTTTATCGGAGCTCCGCTTGGCGCCATTATCCGCAAAGGTGGATTGGGCATGCCGGTGGTAATATCTGTAATTATGTTTATTTTTTATTATATCATTGACAATACCGGTTATAAAATGGCTCGTGAATCAATTTGGCCTTCTTTCGAAGGAATGTGGCTCAGTTCAGCGGTATTATTGCCAATCGGTATTTTTATAACTTACAAAGCAGTTGTTGATGCAACGCTCTTAAATCCTGATCAATACATTAAGATTTTAACTGTAATTAAACAAAGAATTAATAAGATTTTCAACAAATAAAATCAAAATAAATAAGATATGAAATCAACGTTAAATACAATTGAAGAAGCCCTTGTTGATATTAAAGATGGAAAATTTGTCATTGTTATTGACGATGAAGACCGTGAGAATGAAGGCGATTTTGTTTGTGCCGCTGAAAAAATGACTCCGGAAATGATCAACTTCATGGTAACTCATGGACGAGGCGTTGTTTGTGCACCGTTAACTGAAGAACGCTGTGATGAACTGGATCTGGAAATGCAGGTAATTAAAAACACCTCCATACATTCCACACCTTTTACTGTAAGTGTAGATAAACTGGAAGGTTGTACAACCGGCGTCTCTGCAGCTGATCGTGCAGCAACGTTTATAGCGTTGGCAGATCCACTTTCGAAACCCGATACATTTGGTCGTCCCGGACATGTTTTTCCACTTCGTGCCCGCACAAAAGGCGTCTTACGGCGTGCTGGACATACTGAAGCCGCTGTTGATTTAGCTCGTTTGGCAGGTTTATATCCGGCAGGTGCATTAATTGAAATAATGAATGAAGATGGTTCCATGTCCAGATTGCCTCAATTGTTGGAAATCGCCCAAAAATTCCAGTTAAAGATAATCACCATCAAAGATTTGATAGCTTACAGGCTTAAAAACGAATCGTTAGTTGAAAAAGGTGAAATGGTAAATATGCCAACCAAATGGGGAAACTTCAAACTGATTCCTTTCCGCCAGGTTTCGAATGGAATGGAACATGTGGCATTAATAAAAGGCGAATGGAAAAAGGACGAACCGATTTTAGTTCGCGTACATTCTTCGTGTGCAACCGGTGATATTTTCGGTTCCATGCGGTGCGAATGCGGTGAGCAACTTCATAAAGCCATGCAATTGATTGAGAAAGAAGGTAAAGGCGTAGTTGTTTACATGAATCAGGAAGGTAGAGGAATTGGATTAATGAATAAAATCAGAGCCTACAAGTTGCAGGAAGAGGGTATGGATACCGTTGATGCCAATCTGCACCTCGGATTTAATGCTGATGAACGTGATTATGGTGTTGGTGCACAGATTTTACGCGAAATAGGTGTAACTAAGATTCGTTTAATGAGTAATAATCCGGTTAAACGAATCGGATTAGAGGCATATGGATTGTCGATTGTTGAAAATGTGCCGATTGAAGTAGCTCCAAACCAACACAATGAGTTTTATATGCAGACTAAAAAAATGCGTATGGGACATGATTTGAAATACGTTAAAGGGGAAGATGAATAATTAGTCAATAGTTTACAGTTTATCGTTAACACAAAATATAAATTATCATGATAGCATTAATAACAGGAGCAACTTCGGGATTTGGACATGCCATTGCATTGCGTTTGGCGAAATTGGGATATAAGCTGATTATCACCGGCCGTCGTTCGGAACGTTTGGAAAAACTGACTAAAGAATTACAGGCAAATTTCTCCATAGAAGTTCTGCCACTTTGTTTTGATGTGCGTGATAATGAAGCTTGCACAAAAGCAATTCTTTCATTACCTGCAAATTTCAAAAAAATTGATTTGTTGATTAATAATGCCGGCTTAGCTGCCGGAACATCTCCGTTTCAGGAAAGTGATTTGGCTGATTACGATCAAATGATTGACACAAATGTGAAAGGTTTGCTTTATGTTACCAAGTTGATTGTTCCCGGAATGATTGGAGCAGAATCAGGACATATTATCAATATCTCTTCCATTGCCGGCATAGAAGTTTATCCGACAGGAAGTGTTTATTGTGCATCAAAACATGCTGTGAATGCCATTACCAAAGGATTGCGCCTCGACCTGATTAAATACGGAATTAAAGTGAGCTCTATTTCTCCGGGAATGGCAGAAACCGAATTTTCAATTGTTCGAAATCACGGTGATGAAGCAAAGGCTAAAGCAGTTTATGCCGGTTTAGTCCCATTAAATGCCGAAGATATTGCCGATACAGTGGAATTTATTGTCACACGTCCGGCACATGTTAGCATAAATGATATTCAGATAAATCCAACGCAGCAAGCTAATACATATATTTCTCATCGAAAATTAGTTAATTAGTTGATTTATTGCTGGGTTAAATGAAAGATTTTCTATTTTAATAACATTATTTAAAAAAAATACCTATTTTTGTTGCTGCTAAAATTCTAAGCAGTTGAATTGTGAACTTTTTGCAGAAATGCAACAGCTAAATTATAAACCATATTGAAAATGAACCCACTTGATTTAAACAAGGATCCTGAAATCGTTCCAAATGAAGTTATCGAACAAGCCAACATTACCGAAGTTGAAAAAACACCTGAAGTGACGGTCGTTGCTGATGTTGTAGAAGAAACTAAACCTGTCAAAAAAACAAGAACTCCTAAAGCTCCAAAAACTCCGGCAGCCGAAGAAGTTGTTGAAGAAAAAACAGAACCGGTAATTGAAGAATCACCTGAAGTAGTTGAAGAAACAGTCGTTGCAGAACAGCCGGTTGAAGTTAAACCGATTGTTTCCGATCATGCTGCAAGTACAAAAGCTGAATTGATTGAAACGCTTAAACTGGTGATTGAAAAGGAAGTGGATACTGTAAAAGATGAAGTGGAAGCAATTAAGCAACTGTTTTATAAAAAAACCAAAGCTGAAATTGAAGAATTAAAGAAAGATTTTGTTGAAGAAAATGGTGAAGAAGCTGAGTTTATCTCTCCAAAAGATGAATTGGAAGAATCTTTCAAGTCGCTTTTAAATACTTTCCGTGCCAAAAAAGCTGCATTAATGGCTCAATTGGAAAAAGAAAAGGAAACTAATCTAATTCAAAAAAAGCATATTCTGGAACAAATGAAAGTGCTGGTTGATAGTAGCGATGATGTTTCAACTCACATTGGCGAATTTCGCAATCTTCAACAAAAATGGAAAACAATTGGACAAGTTCCGCAGACAGCTTCCACCGAACTTTGGAAACAATACAATCTCTATCAGGAATCATTCTGGGATTTAATCAAAATAAATAACGAACTTCGTGAGTACGATTTCAAAAAGAATTTAGAACTGAAAAGTCAACTTTGCGAAGCAGCTGAGAAGCTTGCACATGAAACCGATATTATCTCCGCTTTCCAGCAATTGCAAAAACTTCACGAAGAATGGCATGAACTAGGTCCGGTTGCACGTGAAATACGTGAAACCATCTGGAACAGATTCAAAGAAGCTTCAACGGCTATCAATAAAAAACATCAATCATATTTTGATTCAATCCGTAAATTCGAAGATGAAAACTACGAGTTGAAAAACGCATTATGCGAAAAAATTGAAGCTTTCGATTTCAGCAACCTCAATAACTACAAGAGTTGGGACGATGCAACAAAAACAGTGTTAGCATGGCAGGAAGAATGGCGTGGTATCGGATTTGCTCCACGCAAAGTAAATCAGAAGGTTTTTGACCGCTATCGCAAAGCCTGTGATGCATTTTTTGCAGCAAAAGCTGAATTCTACAAAGAAACTAAAAACGTTCTGAATCTGAATTCTGATAAGAAAAAAGCCTTGTGCGAAAAAGCCGAAGCATTGAAAGACAGCACCGATTGGAAAGATACCGGTGAAAAAATGATTCAGCTTCAAAAGGAATGGAAAACCATCGGACCGGTGGCTAAAAAATATTCCGACGAATTATGGAAACGCTTTATTGCCGCCTGTGATTATTTCTTTGAACAAAAAAATAAAAACACTTCGGGACAACGCAACGTAGAATCGGAAAATCTGGCTAAAAAGAAAGAATTGATTGCAAAAATTGTTGCATTTGAAAAAACCGATAATCCGGCTGAATCTCTTGCAGCACTTCGTGTTTTAATGGCAGAATGGAGTACAATAGGCCATGTTCCTTTCAAAGAAAAGGATAAAGTGTACAAAGAATACCGCGATGCTGTCGACAAACAATTTGAAACACTGAATGTTGATTCTTCCAACCGCCGTATGGAATCTTTCCGTACGAATCTGAAAGATATGAGCGGCAAAGGAGAAAACAAGCTTTTGCGCGAACGCGAAAAACTGATGCGGGCATACGAACACCTGAAATCGGAAATTGCAACTTACGAAAATAATATCGGTTTTTTCTCTTCCAATTCTAAAAAAGGCGGTGGACTAATTCAGGAAATGGAACGCAAAATTGAATCGTTGAAAGAAGAAAGCAAACTGATTGAACAGAAAATCAATTTGATTGACGAAAATATCTAAATTCAACTGAATTAATAAGAAATGCCCAACCTGAATCAGGTTGGGCATTTTTTATTTCATTAATACAGAATTTACTCAAACATATTCCGGAAATGCGAGAAGAAATTTTTCGATGCAGAAGCATTTGGTTTTACATTGGCCGAATTGGCCAGTTTTTCCATCACCGCTTTTTCATCTTTGCTCAGGTTTTCGGGAATATAAACGCCGATATTGACCAGCAAATCACCGGTACCATAACGATTTACATTTGGTAAACCTTTGCCGCGTAAACGAAGTACTTTCCCTGGTTGAGTTCCGGGTGCAATGGTTACTTTCACTTTTCCTTCCACGGTTGGTACTTCCACCGAGCCACCTAATGTTGCCATTGGAACAGTCAACAAAAGGTTATAAATCAAATCGTTTTCGTCACGAATCAGTTCAGGATGCGGTTCTTCTTCCACCAAAACAAGTAAATCACCGTTCACTCCGCCCCTGCGAGCTGCATTTCCCTTTCCGCTCATCGAAAGTTGCATTCCTTCCATTACACCGGCAGGAATGTTGATATTGATGACTTCATCTTCACGAACAATACCTTCGCCGGCACAATGTGTACATTTATCTTTTATAATTTTTCCATCGCCGCCACAAGTCGGACATTCGGACTGTGTTTGCATTTGTCCAAGAAAAGTTTGTTGAACCCGTGTTACGCGTCCCTGACCATTACAAGTGGTACAGGTAGTCATGTTAGTTCCCCCTGCCCCATTGCAATGCGAACACATCACGTATTTTTTTACCTTGATTTTCTTTTCAACTCCTGCAGCAACTTCCGCTAAATTCAGTTTCACTTTTACGCGTAAATCGGAACCCCGGCGCACACGTTGTCCACCACCACGTTGATTGCCTCCAAAACCGCTAAAGCCACCAAAATGTCCACCGAATATATCGCCAAAATGAGAGAAAATATCATCCATATTCATACTGGCACCACCGAAACCACCTCCGGCAGCACCGCCAACACCGGCATGTCCATATTGGTCATAACGCTGGCGTTTCTGGTCATCGCTCAGCACTTCATATGCTTCAGCTGCTTCTTTGAATTTTTCTTCCGATTCTTTATCACCTGGATTTTTATCAGGGTGATATTGAATTGCTTTTTTTCGGTAAGCTTTTTTTATTTCGTCAGCCGATGCCGATTTTGAAACTCCAAGTATTTCGTAATAATCTCTTTTTGCCATGTTTTTTTAGTGCTAATGTGCCAATATGCTAATTTCTCAGTTTCTGAATAATTGTAAATGAATAAAATTATTCACCAACAACAACTTTGGAGAAACGAATTACTTTATCATGCAACGTATATCCTTTCGAAACGCAATCGATAATTTTACCTTTTTGTTCTTCGGTTGGTGCCGGAAAAGTGGTTATTGCTTCGTGAAATTCAGTATCGAATGTTTCATTTTCAGTAGGAATGGCTTTCACGCCATTTTGAGTCAGAAATCCAACAAACTTGCTGTATATTAAATCTACCCCATCTTTCACTGCCTGAACATCATCCGAAGTCTCCATGGCTTTCAGTCCACGTTCGAAATCATCGACCAACGGCAACATATCCGCCAGAATTTTATCGCCGGCCGTTTTGATCAAATCAATCCGTTCCTTCAACGTCCGCTTCCGGTAATTATCGAATTCAGCCATCAAGCGAAGGTTTTTGTCATTCATTTCGATCAGTTGATTTTTCATTTGTTCAATTTCATCCACAATTTGATCAGCCTCCTGTTCAGTTGTTTCATTATTTTGAGCTGAAGCATTTTCGATGTTTTCACTTGCTTCCGACGTTTCGTCATTATGTCTTTGTTTCTTCATATCGCTTTTACGTTTTTTACATGTTGAAGTATCTTCATTTTCAGATGAAGTTTCGAAAATCATTTATCAATAATTTTGCCAAAACACCCGATTTCGCTTTTTGGCAGAAACCGGGTGGCAGATTGGCAGAAAATCAATTATTTTTTTTTATTACTGGACAAAATGTACCTTTTTTGAAATCACTTCCGGTTCAGCCATTTCACAAAGTTGGCCGGATTTTCATCAAAAGTATAGGCTTTATTCAACGGTTTTCCTTCATTGTCGAGCATTACATAGAATGGCTGTGCATTTGCTCCAAACTTTGAACGCTGCAAATAACTCCATTTGTCACCAATTGTTTCAATAGAAGTAACACGCCCGTTTTCATTCACTTCAAACGGTTTGGCAAGCGCCTTTTTGTCATCCACAAACAGCGAAATCAGTACAAAATCCTTTTGCAGCAATTCTTTTACTTTAGGATCGGTCCATACTGAAGCTTCCATTTTACGGCAATTCACACATCCAAAACCGGAAAAATCGATAATCACCGGCAATTTCTTTTCAGCGGCAAAGGCCATTCCCAAGTCATAATCGATAAAAGCAGGATGAACTTCGTTGTTATATAAATTGAAATCCTGGGTGTAAAGCGGCGGAGCAAATGCACTTATGGCTTTAAGCGGCGCACCCCACAATCCGGGAATCATGTAAACCGAAAAAGCAAAAGCTACTATGGCCATGAAAACGCCGGGAACAGAAGTATGTTTCGATTCGCTGTCGTGCGGAAAGCGTAATTTACCGAGCAAATACATTCCCAACAAAGCAAAAATCACTATCCAGATGGCAAGAAAAACTTCGCGGTCGAGAATGCGCCAGCCATAAGCCAAATCGGCCACTGAGAAGAATTTAAGCGCTAAAGCCAGTTCGATAAATGCCAGCACTACTTTCACCGAATTTAGCCATCCGCCCGATTTAGGCAATGATTTAAGCCATGATGGGAACAGTGCAAATAAACTGAATGGAATGGATAACGCCACGGCAAAGCCGAACATACAAATGGCGGGAGCCAAAATAGAGCCCGTGGAGGAAACCTGAACCAACACAAAGCCAATGATCGGACCGGTACACGAAAATGAAACCAGTGCCAACGTAAATGCCATGAAAAGAATGCTTATAAAACCAATGGTTGAATCCGCTTTGGCATCGGCTTTTGTCGACCAGGACGAAGGTAACGTAATTTCAAAGGCACCAAAAAAAGATATGGCAAACACCACCAGCAAGGCAAAGAATAATAAATTGAAAATAGCATTGGTGGCCAGATTATTTAATGCACTGGCTCCAAAAAGCACTGTAATCAGTATTCCAAGCGTGACATAAATAAAAATTATGGCTAAACCGTACAAAATAGCATCACGCTGGCCACGCTTTTTGTTTTCCGAACGTTTCAGAAAAAAGCTTACTGTCATTGGAATAATCGGCCAGACACAAGGCGTGAAAAGTGCCAGAAATCCACCTGCCAGACCTGCTAAAAATATCAGCCAGAGCGAAGTTGAGTCTGCAGAATCGTTAGTTGAACCAAAACTTTTCAATTCTTTAATTACCGGAGTCCAGTAATCGGAAGTTTTTGCAACCGCAACATTCTTTACTGTTGTAGCAACTTCACTGGCGGATACGCCCAGCGAAAATTGCTTTTTGGTGGGCGGCAGGCAGCTCTTATCGTTGCAGGTCATAAATTCAACATAACCTTTTACACTCACCTTAGAAGCATCCGTGAAATTGATTTTCTGAATAAAAATGGCATTTTCAGTGTACCAATTTAGTTCCATATTGAAATTTGGATCGAATTGCTTTTCAAGTTTGGAAGGAGCCAGCAATTCACCCACTATCTGCGCATTTTCGATATTATTAAAAACGATAGAAGTGGCACGCGGACCGTCTTTCGGTATATGTAAACCATACACATGCCAACCTTCGTCAATGGTTGCCTGAATATGAATATCGGCACTGGTTTCACTCGTTTTTTTAAGTTCGAAATTCCATTTTACCGGTTCTAAAATCTGCCCAAATGCCGAAAGTGTTACCAAAAAAATGGAAAGTATCAGAAATAATTTCCTGCGCATAGCTATGTTTTTAAGTTCTAACATCAAGTTTGCTGAAATGTTTAAGAATCAATGAATTTATCGGGTAAGCATAAATTTAAAGCTCATCCCGAAATTAGAAGACGAAACCGGATAGGAAGACGAAATAAGCGGTGTACTCATTTGACTATCGTAGAATAACTGGATGTTCACTTTAGAACTGAACACATAATCAGCTATAATTTTTAGCGAGAAAAGTTTATTACCACTCGAAGCCTGAGTCAGATTTTCTTCCACTTTCCGAAGCAATGTTTTAATATCTTTATAAGATAAATCGGCACTTAGTTTCAAATCGTTCTTAACCTTGGTTTGTTTGTCGGATTTCAGTTTCAAAATTACATCAAAATCTTTTAAAACATATCCAAGTCCCACTACAAATTCATCTGCCGAAGATTCAATCAATTGGGTACTCGATAAATTCAACGCCATATTTCGTTGCTTGCGATATTCTAGTTTTCCGGTCATACTGTTTTTCATAGCCACATTTACTCCAATCAAAGGACTAAATTGCTCATTGATCGTTACATCACCAATATTGAATGGCGAAGAAGGAATCGGATTGCCGCTTTGAACATCACGGACATAACCCAGCGAGTTATTATCGTCCATGGCAACCCATGTAGAATAAGACGTATATGAACCAATGCTGTAACGACAGGTATACGCATGCGTTAAGCTGACCGATTTGAAATTTTCTTTAAACCAACCGATATTTGATAAGCCATCATAATTTATCCGCCAGTTTGGTAATATGCTTAAAATGGACAGGAACGGATTTGTATCGACCGATTTAGCATCTCGACCGGTATAAGCTGCCAAAAATGCAGGAATTAATACATCGGGCGAATTTAAACCATAACCTGACTGATTAATCAAATCACTATTTTTTGATTTATTGTTACCCATGAAGCCATTTGTTGGTATCTTATCATTATTATAAGATTGATTTAATCTGTCAGCAATCACTTGCCGGTTATTCAACAACGCATTAAAAGGTTCGGAAGTGTAGTTTTGCTGAGCTGTTCCTATGGGTTTAAATGCCGTTGCCAATGCCATAAGCGTTATATTGTACGTTCCGGTGAAGTTTTTCGGCATTCCCGCAAATTGATATTGAATACTGGTATTCGAAGCAACCGAACGTTTCGCATCCAAATCAATTTTGAATCCTGTAAATGGCTCAATCGATGCTTTGATATCCAAATCTGACGTAAAAGCGGTTGTAGCCGGTGTTACAATGGTGGTATCTTTTGTAAGCCAGCCATTATTCATCGCTTTTTCAATAATATTTTTATCAATTATACCGAAACCAAAACCATAACCCGGTGCATTTCCAAAATCAGTCATTTGTTGTCCAAGGAATGCCGGTTCAGGTTGGAATCCGGGTAAAACCATACTATTCGATTCGCGATAAGAAATTGAAGCCTTGCGAACCATCATTAATGCCCGTAATACAACATCAACCGTTGTTTTGGCCGGACTCTGAACGTTCGGATCCATCGACACCAGGGTAAGCTGAATACTGTCAGTATTAATGGCCGGAGTAATTTCAATTTCATTCGGATTTTTGGTCCTGTAATTCAGAAGAACCGTTTTTCCATTTTTATCTAAGGCTGAAAATCTCAGTTTGTCACTTCCCAAGCGGTGATTGATAGTAAGTTTTTTATCTTTTTCAAGAATTACTTTTTGCTTATATGTTTTTGACTGGAACTTGGTATTTACCAGATTTGATTGTTGAGCAAACCGCTGATTAACAGACTTCAGGTATTTTGATTTATTATAGAAATTCTCAAAATTCAATTGTCCGTCAAATTGCCATGCACCCATAGTGGTAGCTATATTTCCGGGTTGATTGGCGGTACTCATATTCGGAATTTTAGCCATTCTATTCCAACTATACGTTGAATTATAGGATGCATTAGCATTTACCCAATCCAGCAACGGTAATTTATTTATAGGTAAATTCCACGAAGCCGTAAACACTTGTTGATAGGTATAAGGTGAACCAAGCTTTTTGATACTTGACCAAACTGTATCACGCCATGCCTCATAATATTGCTGACCCCATTGTTCAGGTGATTTGTTCCCTTCATAAATAGAAGCATTCATGGCTGTTTGAAGCGAAAATTTGATAGCTTTACTTAAATCGTATTTAATATCAAACTGGCGGTTCCAACGGAAATCCTTGCTGGAATTTGCTTCCAGGTTACTTGAACTAATACCAGAAACTAATGCATTCAGGTCGCGCAATCTAACCTGTGAATACTGACGGTCCAGATTTGTATTAAAACTCAATGAAGTAGGCAGATAATTGAAATTAAAGTCCTTGATAATTTTGAATATCGGACCATCAAGTGCTTTTACATTTTTGAATGGTTCAAACGGTTTCGGATTAAATGAGAAACTGTAATCAATAGCACCACGTTCATCCTTTATCAGGTTTTGGTCGATTTCCGAACTGTGTTGGTTCGTTTCATTGTAAGCATACGTAAATGTAACGTTAGCCGGATCGTAGAACTGTGGTGTTTTGCTCTTAATGTTTACTTTAGCACCGGTGATATTAAAACTTTTCGTTGTGTTCACTGTTTGCGAAATCAGTTTCAACGTATCGCGCTGATTTTGTGTGGCGGCATTATTAATGGCGTCAGAAAGCAATACATCCTGATCGAGCGGATTATATTTCGGAGAAATGGTTTCATTCGTATACGAGAAATAGGCCGGGATTCTTAATTTTACTTCAGCAGGTAAGAATCTTCCTAATTCTAATGCTGTCGAGAAATTCATCTGGTATAAATCGTCCAGTCGTCTGGTCATTACATTGCTTTCAATTCCGCCATAACCGGCTGTTTCGACTCTTCCTGAGAAATTCACAGTTCCCAAATCCGATAATCCAATGGCTAAATTTCCCATAGCAGCCCATCCGCCCGATTCGTCAAATTGAGACATACGTAATTCATCAGTCCATATTTCACCCGATTTTATTGAATTACTTTTATTTCTGACACCAACCATGATATTTTCCACATCAGAAATGGATGGATTTCCTACAATGGTAATGCTATTTGATAATTTATCCGGATCAGGAATGGTAAAAGGCTGCGAATTGGACACATTAGCATTGCCGCTTTGTTTTGCTTTATTTCGTTGCAATTTAGCATTTGTAAGCGCATCAAACGAAAAATCAAACATATTTTGAGGATACCAAACTGTTTGTTGATCAGATAATTTATCACCTGAATAAGTTCCGGGAGGCGTTAAACGCAATGGAATTTCATACTCATAATAATTATTCACCATATCCGATCCTACACGCACAAAACAAGTGAGTTCGTTATCTTTCAGGTTGTATTGATCATCAGTCATTTTTTCGGCATGCACAAACATTTGCAACCGTTTGTACTGGCGCATATCATAGGTCGTGTTTTTATAAACCGCACGGGCATCGTTTGGTGCCAAATCAGTGACACGCAAAACCATAGACTGTTCATTCAACTGCAACAATTGTGGCTGGCCGGGATCAGTTTCGCGGGATATTCCCGGAGGCAAAATATAGTTTACAGGCGATTTAGTAGCATTTTCCTCAATGTTGACTGATTGAATATCCAGTTTTCCGTTTGAAGTTGCCACTGTAGTATTTGGAATAAGCGTTTTATCAAAAGGACGCCATTCACCACGAACCAAATCAAGCGTTGCAAGACGCAAAGTTGCCTGTTCCTGGAAGTTTGTCATGAACATTCGGATAAACCTGATGGACTTAAAATTACGAATATTACCAACTTTATCTTTCTCTGCCTGCTCACTCTTCAACGGAATTTTAAACTGATACCAGCTGACAGTTTCAGTTTTTCCATTTTTCAATGTTATTTCAGAAGTAATTTTATCGGTTATATAATTTGAACCAACCTGCAATAAGTTTGGACTTATTTTAACATGATACTGATAATACTTTTCGTATTCATTCATGGTATTATCACCGTTGATATCTTCACCATCAGGCAACGATGTGGCAGAAGTCGGATATAATTCATTGGTGGTTGATGCATCCGGTGAATTGCCATCTACTCCGTTATAATGCTTGTATCGCGTTAAAATATCAAGCTGTTGATTATCATAATCCGTTCCGCGATAGAAGTGGTAATTATCACCAGCCGGGTCTTTCAGAGGAGAAAACTGATCATTCAACATTTTCTGTTGTACATCCGGACTTACTTTCGCTTTCACTTCATTGACATAATCACTGTAGGTAGGAAAAACAAATTCATCGACAGTTGAAAGTCCGTCCAATCCCACATCCTGAAATTTTCTTGAACCCGGTGAATTGTCAAAAGCAGTTACGGTTGATTGGGTTTTAGGAATACGACCCCAATTAGTTTGATCGGTTTTAGTCGGGTCACCATCAATCGGCAAACCGTTTTCAAAGAATTTTTTTCCATCCTTCAAAACGTCTTCGCTTATATCGCCCAGGTTGAAATACAAATCACCGGTTTTGGAAGCATCCATACCATCTTTCACATACGGATCCATCATCCAGAATTCGATATATTCAATATTGGAAGTTTCAAAATCAGTTGCGTCCAGTTTACGCATGATTCCACCCCAGCGCGAAGCCGGATTAGCCAGCGTTCCATCCGGATTCATACCAGCCGAATAAGATGTCGGGTTTACGTCCAGATTGTACGGCCCGCGTTCAGTTGGGAAATATGACAGGTTCAAAATGGTCATACGCGAAGTTTGCGTAGCCAGTGTTTGTTTATTTGGGAATATCTCGGGAACCAGCACATCGCGTGTCAGGTTATTCGATTGCAGATCGGGATTATTACGGATATAATCCGGAGCTGTACGGGTGTCACCATTAAACATAGGATCCACATAATACCAGGAGAATAAAGCGCGGTTTTTTCCGTAATTGACATCATTACTTAATTTTGCTTCTCCAAAATACGGAGTCTTGGAATTATCAGAATTAAACGGCGTGCTTGCCAGATACCAGTTTGCCGGATAATGTATATCAATGGAAGTTTGGGTGGATTCGAAATCGTCAATATAAGCCAGTCCAGCACTGCTTACAACGTTTGAATGTCCCGGAATAAGTTGGGCAAATTCTGCGTTAAGCGCAATGGTAGATGGTTTGGTGGCATTTACAAACGGTATATTATTTATCAGATTTGTCAGCCATTGCGACTCGGTTCGCCACGAAGTATTTAAGCCCCAAATGGTATTGGAAATCGGTTCATTTCCGGTATTGACTTTGGTGGTCAACGGCATTTCAGATAAGTGCATAATGGTACCGCCCAAACTGAAATCTTTATCAAACTTATATTCCAAGTGGGTGCCAAGGAGCGTTTTGCGCTGCATGCTGAAGAGAGATTGATTTTCCAGTTTCACATCTATTTTTGACCCCGATGCCAAAATACCGGTATTAATAATGTTCACAGTTCCCATGGTATAATCCACAGTATAATCCCGGTTTTCAACCAAAGTCACACCACCGGCAGTCACTGTAACTGAACCACGCGGCACATTCATAGCGTTTAACCGGATTTCTGAACCCGAAGATGCTTTGTATTCACCAACCAACCGGAATTTATTTTTTTCGCTGAACAGCTGCGCAGTTACCAGGGTTGAATCATATAATTCCTGATAAATATATTTATTTGCAAGCTGGTCATTTCCGATTGCGGTCTTTAAGTGCGATCCAAAAGGTTCCAAAACAGGGAAAAGGATACGTCCTGTATTGGAAAATGCGGTATAACCTTCTACGAAGTCAAATTTGCCGTCCGGATTAGGAGCGTTTTTAGTATCCAGATTGTCCAGATTCATCACCCGAAGCAACAACTTATTTTTGATATTTCCAACGGTCAGATATTGTAAATCCGTTCCGATAGAATCATTCCGGTAAACGATATTTAATTTGAATTTATCAGGCTGAATCTGAAGTGCGCCAAGGCTGTATACGTTCTTCATCATCAGATACCACGATTTCAATTTTGGTGAAGGTGCAGTTCCTTTCAACAATTTAACCATTAAAGCCTGTGGTGCCACAACAGCATCCGTCGATAATTCACCTACCTGATAAACCTGACCTCCATAGGTATATTCATAAGCCACACCGAGTACTTCGTCCGGATTCAGTGCATTGCGCAACGAAACAATTCCAAGCGCAGGAATCAATGTATATTCAGATGGATCAAGTTTTCGGGCACTTTCTATCTTCTCATAATCTTCACCACCGGTAAAACCGGTGATATTATTACTTACACCATAATCTTCGAGTACTTTATTTGTGAGCTGAATATCACGAATACCGGGAATTCCTTTTATTTCAGTATACAGTGTATTGGCATTATTTACAGGCAATTTACTGGTTGAAGTAGGTTTCCAGTGATTATTATCTATCTTGTCAGTTTCAGCCAAATCCATAAATGCTACAATATTGCGGGCCTGATCATAGTTTCCACGTTTATTTGTTATCCATACTTCTACGCGGTTAATCGTAATTCCGGAAGAAATATAGGGAAGGGTTTTCATGGCATCTTCAAAATGATCCCTGAAATAATGAGCCAGGAAGAAATGACGGTTATCGTCGTAATTATCAATCGCGATATCGAATTTGGTGGTTTGAGCGCCGCCCTGCGAGCTTACGGTCTGGGTTTGTGAATTTTGCTGGGAAGCGATGGCCGTTACGTTCAGTTTGCCGAATTGTAATTCGGTTTTAATACCAAATAAAGCCGTGCTTCCGGTTATCAGCGAACTGGTCAGCGGCATGCTTACATTTCCGGCTTCTATATTTTTGATAATGTCGTCTTCTTTACCTTTATAAGCCAGTTTCACCATTTTCTGGTCGAAATCGAAGCTGGATTCGGTATTGTAATTCAATCCGAAATTCACCTTATCCCCCACCGAACCGGTTACGTTCATCTGGATTTTTTCATTGAAGTCGAAGATATTCGAAGTCCGCATCCGCTCGGTAAGTGCCGGATTCTGAATGGTATTGCTTTTAAAACCGAAAATCAACTCGGCCGAACCCTGCGTTTTGATCTGAACACCGCCCGGACCGAAAACCTTATCGGCAGCACCGATATTGAATTTCATATCCGAAACCGAGAACTTATCTTCATTGTTTTTTACAGCTTTCGAATTTTTTTCTTTCCAGTATTTCTGCATATCCTGCCTGGCGGAATAGTTTTTGTATTCCTGGTCGGTCATCAGAAACGGAGTGGCAATCTCATTTTCACCCACAAAAGTCCGCAACACGTAATTGCCCGATTTGGCATCATATTCCACCACCGACTTCACATTGCTCGGTTTGGGAGCATCCATCGGATATTTGGCATTCAGTTCTTCGTAGGTATTTTGTTCAAATTTTTTAATCGGGAAACGGGTGTTTACCTTTTTGGTCGTATCGGCCACAGTTACAGCCGGAGTAGTTTGTGGATTCTGAGTGGGTGGTACAGGCTCTGCAACGGGTTGATATTCGGTATCGAAATGTTGGCCAGTGCCTACAATAGCAAAAGCCGAACCAATCAAAAGGCCGCAAAACAAGATTATAAGGAAATTCTTATTCGAAAAATTCATGTTCAATTATTAATGTACCCCAAGCCCCTAAAGGGGATGTGAAATTTAATATAATTAGTTTCAGTGCTCTTAAAAAGTCCCCTTTAGGGGATATAGGGGTTTTACAGCATTTTCAAAGCCAGTTTGATAACCTGTTCCACCCTCAACGCCGGTTGTTCATGAACAATTTTATCCACCACTTTTTGCGAAGCTGCCGCTGCAAAACCCAGCATAACCAGTGCCGAAACAGCTTCTTCCTTTTGTGCATAGCCGGGGCTCGCGGCAAAGTTCGGCATTTCGCTGCCACCCACACCTTTCACAATTTTATCTTTCAAATCCACGATAATCCGTTGAGCCGTTTTCGTACCGATACCTTTAATGGCATTCAGCGCGACAACATTGCCCGAAGCAATCATTTCCTGAATTTCCTGCGCCGAATACGACGACATAATCATTCGCGCCGTGTTGGCACCAATTCCCGAAACCGAAATCAGTAACAGAAATAAATGCCGTTCGCTCTGGTAACGAAAACCGTAAAGCACATGAGCATCCTCCCGAATGGCCTCATAAACGAATAATTTTGCGGAAGTCTGATCGCCTAAAAA
The DNA here is from genome assembly GCA_903929065.1 of uncultured Bacteroidales bacterium. Taxonomy (GTDB): domain Bacteria; phylum Bacteroidota; class Bacteroidia; order Bacteroidales; family Paludibacteraceae; genus Paludibacter. The sequence continues at coordinate 18,575 of CAIYTJ010000433.1, forward strand.
TGAAAAAGTCGGCAACGCGATATGCACCAAATAACCGATTCCGGCAGTTTCGAGCACCACGTAGGCCGGTGTCAGTTCGGCTATTTCGCCTTTTATGTAGTCAATCATTCAATCGTTTTGGTAGTAAATATGTTCCTGAATTTTAACTTGCAAATATACAGAAATTTTATGTTGTTCACAAATTAACTGCCCCATTTAATAATTTTCAACCCGAACAGTAAAATCAATAACGATTTATTTGAAAAAATAGTACAAAACGAATGGAAAAAAAGGGAGAATTCTTTTTATTAAATTCATTACCTTTGCAGTCTTTATATTTTATCCCAATGCAAAAAACGAAAAATTATCTGAACAGGCTTTTCTTATTACTTATACTTACCCTTGCCGTATCCGGTACAAAAGCCGAATCACCATACCGTAGAAGTTTTTATACCTCATTTATTAACCGCGAAATGTACCGCTGGGGCGGCCTTATTAATACCGTGGAAGCCACCAATCCACCTGCAACCATTGACCAAAGGCTGGAGCTGATCAACTTTTATTACGGCTATATCGGCCATATGATGGGCAAAAAAGAACATGATATTGCCGGTGATTACCTGGAACGCGCCGAAAAACTAAACAACCAGGTGCTCCGCCTTTCGCCGCGCAATGCCACCGCGTATGCATACAAAGGCGCATTTATGGGCATGCACATAGGGCTGAACAAACTCAAATCGGTGTATCTGGGTCCTGAAAGCAAAATATATATCAATAAAGCCATTGCATTGGAACCTAACAATGTGCAGGCCATTATCGACAAGGGAAATCTGCTGTTTTATTCGCCCGGCATGTTAGGCGGCGACAAGGACGATGCGGTGGCGCTGTTTCTGCGGGCTGAAAAACTGATGGAAAAAAACAAAGACACCGATCACAACTGGAACTACCTGATATTACTCACCACCCTGGCCAAAGCCTACGAAAAGCTGAACCAACTGCCCGAGGCAAAACTTGCCTACGAAAAAGCACTCCGCAATGAACCGAATTATAAATGGGTAAGGGACGATTTGTATCCGAAATTGCTGATTAGAATGAAGAAATAAAATTCCTTGTTTTATTTCCAACTTGCAGAATCATGACTATATTCAGAAATTTTATTTTTTGATTGGGTTGTGCTTTAAATTAATACATTCACAAATTATTTTGGACATTTCAATTGCCTCTTTTTCATCACCTTTCCAAGTATAGCAATAAGGTAGAAAAAACAAACAATCTTTGATCTCAAAATCTGTATATCCACGATTAATAATAGCGTTACAGTTAGAATAGATGATAAAACGTCTATATTCATTTCTCAAGCTATCTATACTTTCATAAGC
>CAIYTJ010000434.1 GCA_903929065.1 uncultured Bacteroidales bacterium
AAAAATATAATGACTTTGTTATATTTTATATTTTTCAAAAAATAAGTATAATGGATTAAATGCAAATATTATGGCTCGAACAAGCACTTACCTCAACTTTTCCCGCAATACCTGGGAAGCATTCAATTTTTATAAATCTGTATTTGGCGGCGACTTTTCCGGCAATGGCGTTGCACGAATGGGTGACTTTCCGCCTCCTCCGGGTGCTCCGCAACTTGCCGAAGAAGATAAAAACCTGATTATGCATATCGAACTGCCGATTGTCGGCGGGCATATTTTGATGGGAACCGATGCACCCGAATCGATGGGCTTCCATGTAACCTTCGGAAACAATGTTTTCATCATGCTCGATCCCGACACACGGCTTGAAACCAAGCAGCTTTTCGAAGCATTATCCGAAGGCGGTACTGTAACCCTGGAGTTGCAGGATATGTTCTGGGGCGATTATTACGGAACCTGCACCGATAAATTTGGCATTCAATGGATGTTTAACTGCTCTGAAAAATAAGATAATGGAATCAGAAAAAAATGTGATTACTGTTCGTACAACAGTAGATGCTCCGGTAGAAAAAGTATGGTTTTTCTGGACAAATCCTGATTTTATTATCAAATGGAACAATGCTTCCGACGATTGGCACACGACAAAAGCGGAGAATAATCTGATTGTTGGCGGAAAATTCAGCAGCAGAATGGAAGCCAAAGATGGAAGCGAAGGTTTCGATTTCTGGGGAACGTATGATGAGATTGTTTATCCGGAACGCATTACGTATACCATGGGCGATGGTCGTAAGGCAGAAATTGATTTTATTGATATCAGCGATATGACAGAAATCATAGAAGCATTCGAAGCAGAAACCGAAAATAGCCTTGAATTGCAGCAGGGAGGTTGGCAATCTATTCTCGACAACTTCAAAAAACTGGTTGAAAGTGAAAACTAAACGTTATGATTTATCAAAACAGCCGCAATCTGAAATATCAGGTTGCGGCTGTTTTGTTGATTAATAACTGAAACGGTATTAATACTCAAAGCTACCGAATTCACTTTCTATCAAAAGCTCTTTCTTATCCGACGCTTCGCAATGTCCGACAATCTGAGCATCGATGTTGAATGATTTCGATATATCAATTACTTGTTGGGCCTGTTCAGCCGGCAAATAGACTTCCAGACGATGACCCATGTTGAATACTTTATACATTTCTTTCCAATCGGTTCCCGATTCCTTTTGAATCAATTGAAACAGCGGTGGGACAGGGAAAAGATTGTTCTTCACCACTTTCAGGTTATCAATAAAATGAAGAATCTTGGTCTGTGCACCGCCCGAGCAATGAACCATTCCATGAATATGCGGGCGAAGTTCGGAAAGGAGTTTTTTCACTACCGGAGCATACGTCCGGGTAGGAGAGAGGACTAATTTTCCGGCATCAATTCCCAATCCTTCTATTTCGTCGGTCAGTTTGCACGAACCTGAATAAGCCAGATCCTGTGGTATTTCCGGATTGTAACTTTCAGGATATTTTACGGCCAGATAATTGGCAAAAACATCATGACGGGCTGAAGTCAAACCGTTACTACCCATGCCGCCGTTGTATTCTTTTTCGTACGTTGCCTGTCCGGATGAAGAAAGTCCTACAATCACGTCACCGGCTTTGATATTGGCGTTATCAATCACGTCCGACCGTTTCATACGGCAAGTTACCGTGCTGTCCACAATAATAGTGCGGACAATATCACCCACATCGGCCGTTTCACCACCGGTAGGATAAATGTTTACGCCCATTTCAGCCAGTTCCACAACTAAATCATTCGTTCCGTTTATAATGGCTGAAATGACTTCGCCCGGTATCAGGTTTTTATTCCTTCCAATAGTTGACGAAAGCAGAATATTATCCGTGGCACCCACGCAAAGCAAATCGTCAATATTCATAATCAACGCATCCTGTGCAATACCTTTCCACACCGAAATATCGCCGGTTTCGCGCCAGTAAACATAAGCCAGAGACGATTTTGTTCCGGCACCATCAGCATGCATTATGTTGCAGTACTCCGGGTCATTTCCTAAGAAGTCCGGAATTATTTTACAAAACGCATTTGGATACAATCCTTTGTCAATGTTTTTAATGGCATTATGCACATCTTCTTTTGATGCAGACACGCCTCTTAAATTATACCGTTGGTCGCTCATTGTTGGTGATTGGTTGATTGGTTAGTTGGTTGATTTATTGGATTTATAAATTTTGATTTTTCAATGACTAATTAACAAGTCAACAAGTTAACTGATAAACTATCTCCCCGAATTATGAATCATTTCCTTTATTTTTTCATTAAACCGGTCTTCAGTCAAAAGTTGTTCAAGAGTTACATGCATTCGGTAACACCAGAAGTTTCGCGGATTACTTGGCACATTAATTCGCTCGGCAAACGGATGTTCGTGACGAAGTCCGGCATCGATAGCAATCCAGTCCTGCCACGGAAGTATCACCAACATGGCTTTTGCATCCAAATGCTGTTGAATAATCCGTTCGATAATCCACGTTTGGCATTCGAGTGGCGCCGGTCCCTGCATTCCCAACACCTGATTATAATAGCGTTGTGAAACGACTGCATCTTCTTCCCACCATGCCCGAAGTGGATTCATATCGTGCGTTCCGGTGGTGCAAACTGATTTATAAGGCGCATCCACAGGCATTGCAAATTCCGTATGCGGTTTCTTTGGCATCCGTTGAATTTCCAGACTGATAATTTCCAGTGCATTCATCACATCCGGAACCGAATCGGGAACCATTCCCAAATCTTCACCACAAACCAACATATTGGTAGCTGAGATTAATGCCGGTAGTTTTTTAAGCGCCTGTTGTTTCCAGAATTCGGTATGACGATGATAGAAATAATCGGTATAAATCCGATCCAGCAATCGGCGTGTTTCGTCCGGTAGATCGCGGAAAGTTGCCGAGCTTTGCATGGCAATTCGCGGATGAAATCTGTTCGGCTGGCGTGCGTCACGAACGAAAAGCACCTCGCAATGAAGCATATACAATCCGTCGCGTATCAACACTTCTTTGGTGCCGAAATTATATCCTAACGAAGCAAAATGCGCTTCAATTTTCTTCTGAGTATTATATTCGGGCTTGAATTTGTAGTTTTGCCAGCCATCCTGTAATAAATATTCGCGAATGACATCGTCAGTATATTTTCCGAAAGTGGCATACAAAACATGTTCCTTCAGGTATGGTTTCAAAAAACGGTTTTCGTCCCACCACAATCCTTTTGCTTCCAATTCCTGCCGGGTGAACGGCAAAGCAGGATGAAAACTTCCGGTCAATCCCCAAACTGCATCAACCGGTATTTCCCAAATTCTGAAAAATCCCAAAATATGGTCAATTCGGTAAGCATCGAAGTATTCGGCCAGTTTCTGGAAGCGTTTTCGCCACCATTGGTAACCGTCTTTTTCCATCAATTCCCAGTTATATGTCGGGAAACCCCAGTTTTGTCCGGTTGCCGAAAAATCATCCGGCGGCGCTCCGGCCTGAACATTGGTATTAAACAATTCGGGTTCAACCCACGCGTCAACACTTCTCGGACTCACTCCAATCGGAATGTCGCCTTTTATGGCTATTCCGTTTGTGCGGGCATAATTGTGGACTTCAACAAGTTGTTTATGAAGATGATATTGCAGGAAATAAAAAATAGCAATTTCATGATAATGAGGTTTGTCCTCTGTTGACAGCTCTTCAATATCAGCTTTATTGTAATTGCTGAATTCCGGCCATTTGGCGAATTCCGGTGTTCCATTCAAATCACGCAAATAGGAAAATGCAGCATAAGGAACCAACCATTCTTTATTAGCTTCAAAGAATTTCCTATAATCGTCCGAAGCAAACACAGCCTTACTTTCGAGTGGATAAACGGCTTTGAAATATTCCCATTTAACGTTCATCACATGCTGATAATCCGAAAATGTTTTTGAATTAAGCTCTTGTTTCTTTTTTTCGAAATAGTCCTTTTGTTTCTTGGTCTTTAGCTTTCCAACATTTTCCAAATGCAGATAAATCGGATGCAAAGCATAAACAGAAACCGCATTATATGGGTATGAATCGTAATTCGTATGGAAAAGAATGGTATCGTTTATCGGTAATGTTTGAATAATGTGTTGACCGGTTTTCTTAGCCCAATCCACCATTTTTTTCAAGTCATTGAATTCACCAACTCCAAAACCTTCTTCACTTCGAAGTGAAAACACAGGAATTGCAACGCCCGCAGCTTTCCATGAAGGAATAGTTCTGATAAAATGTTCGTCGGTTATAATTGTAAGAGCTTTTTGGTCTATTCCCGCAATAATTCTGTTTGGACCACCGCCCCATGCCAACACTTCATCGGTTGCTGAATCAACAATCAGGTATTTATATTCAATTGGAAACTTGATTTTTTTTGTATCAAGTTGAATACTCCAAACCGGAAAATCGGAATCATCAAGTTTGAGTTTGCGTTTCACATCCCAGTTTCCAAGCACTTCCTGATTACCAACAATCGCGAAATACCTGTTTGGTTCCATTTGTGGGCAATTCACGCGAAGCGTTAAGTTTCCATCTGTTTTTTCAACCGGTACTGATTTTGATCTTTTGAAAAAGCAATCGGAAAAAGCTGCAGAAATAAACGGACTGTCGCCATAGGATGCACGCCAATTATCAATGACGTTTACTGTTTCATTTGATGTTTGCAATTGAACTTTCCGAATTCCTCCATATTCATAAAACAAGGGTTTTTCAGGAGTTTTAATGGCGTATTGATATGAAATTGAAGCAGTTGTTGATTCAATAGCGATTTCTTTTGACCATATGAATTTATCATTGCATTCCATGCCGATAATTTCAGTCCTTTCGTCAGAAGTGTGCAGCAGAAGGACAAGCGATTGTCCCCACTGTGTTCTATAATTGATATTAAAATGTACGTTCATAATCACTTCGTTGAATATTTCCTACAAATTTACTTATATAATTCTCAATCAAAAGTTGAAGTTGAGAAACATAAGAATTTATATCCGCAAACGATTGAAAAAAAGTAAAACCTTCTTAGCTGTCGGTTTAAAGACAATGCTAAGAAGGTTTTAGAGGTTCGTGGCGGATTCGAACCGCCGTATACGGTTTTGCAGACCGGCGCCTAGCCACTCGGCCAACGAACCTTGTTTTTAGGTCTGCAAAGATAGTATAAATTTTGGTTCAATCCAACCCCGGTGGGCAAAAAAGCTGAATTATTAATTAAATATCTGAGTTGCCAAATCGTTTCCCTTTTTCTTTACGATCTTGCAGATTTTGTAATAAAGTGCGTTTAAATTCGCGTTCTGCCTTGTAATATTTAAACAATGTTTCGGGTGCAAGAACTTTTCTGAGTTTCAGATGGTAATTCTTAAACATTTGGGCTTGAGTTACTTCAATATCTGCATACCGATCGTTTATATCCGAATAATTAATAGTGGGATCATTTTTTTTGTTTCGCAAGGATTTAAAAAACTCTCCGTTCTTGGCATGAAAACTCCATAATGCTTTTTCATATTCCATAAAAATGGGTTGAACTGCATCAACATCTTTTGGCGACAATTGTGCTTTTTCAACCAGAAACTGCCATTTGCGATTGTGCATTTCTTCTACTTTCGGGAGAGTTTGGTTTTCCTGTGCAATTAGTAATGAACTAATGAGCGCCATCAAAAACAGAAGTTTATATTTCAAATTTTTCATAATAATCTATATTAAATTATTGTTATTTAGTTCTTTATTTGTTAGAATCATTCACATAATAATCAACCACCGCAGCTTCATCAACCTGCGCCATTACATACGATTCATAATTTTCAGAGTTTTTGGCAATAGTCCGTTGTTTGGCATTGTAAAATGTTTCACCAATTATAAAAATCCCAACAAACATAGCTGCAATATACATCCACGATTTCAGGAAATATTGGCGGGGTTTTCTATAACCGATTTGTTGTTCAATTTGTAATGCAAACTGGTTGAAATAATCTTCAGGAACGCTGAAAGGCAAATCCTTACTCATTTCTTCGATTGATATTTTATTATTATTTTTCATACTGTTAGTTAGACTAAATTTAAATGTTATGGTTTAATTCAAAATGATATTTAACGCAATTTCAATTCATGAAATGACAATTTCGAATCATTCTTCATCTTCAAAATATTTTTCAATTTTCTTTACTGCATAATGATAAGAAGCTTTCAATGCACCTGCCGAGGTTCCCAGAATTGCTTCCATTTGGTCGTAGGTGATATCATCAAAATACTTCATATTAAATACAATCCGTTGCTTTTCTGGCAATGTCAGAATAGCTTTTTGCAGTTTGAGTTGTAATTCAGTTCCATTAAAATAATTATCGGCCTGTAAATTATTGACTAAACTTTCTTCAACATCATCAATGGAATTCTGGCTTCTCATTCTTTTATTAGACAAAAAGGTCAGCGTTTCGTTAGTCGCAATCCGGTAAAGCCAGGTTGAAATTTGCGAATCGCCTCTGAATCCATCCAGTCCGTTCCAGGCTTTCATAAACGTATTTTGCAAAACGTCATTTGAATCTTCGTGCGAAAGAACCATTTTCCTGATATGCCAGTAAAGCCGCTCCTGATAAGTACGAACCAACTTAGAAAACGCGACACTTCGCGTCTTGGGCTGGCTTAACTGGTTTAATAATTCCTGTTCAGGTGTATTCATTCGTTTTCAATTAATGAACATGTTCGATCAATTCCGGATTCGTAAGAGTTAGACTAAGAGCCAATCAAATAGTTTAATCCTGACCTAGCTAATTTACGCGTGTAATATCTGTACGTCCTGCAAAAAAACGGATAATATTTTGTGATACAAACCGGCTCATTTCATTCCGGGCTTCCACAGTTGCCGTTCCGTTATGAGGTGCCAATACAACATTATCAAGCTCTAAAAGCAACGGATTTATTTTGGGTTCATTTTCATACACATCCAGTGCTGCTGAATAAATCCATTTTTTTTGTAATGCTTCAATCAACGCTGTTTCATCAATCACCAGACCACGGGCTGTATTGATTAAAATAGCAGTCGGCTTCATTAGCTTTAGTTTCTCCCGGTCAATTAAGTGTTGCGTTTCCACCGTCAAAGGAGTGTGAAGTGAAATTATGTCGCTCCCTTTCAATAATTCATCAAGTTCCAAACGTTGTGCCTGATATTTGCTTTCAATCTCAGAACTCAACTGAGTTCGATTGTAATAAGCAATTTTCATACCACTTGCCATCGCCCGACGTGCAACTGCCTGACCGATTCGACCCATCCCAACAATCCCAAGCGTTTTTCCATACAGCGTCTGACCCAGATTTTCCAAAACGCCCCATTTCAACCCATTCTGAACTCGCATTTTCCGATCGCATTCAGGCACACGTCGTGCTGCTGCAAGCATAAGCGCAAAAGCAAGTTCTGCAGTCGGTTCTATGACCGGATCGGGCGTATTCGTAACTACAATTCCATGTTTGGTGGCTGCTTCAACATCAATATTATTATAACCGACACCGTAATTGGCTATTATTTTTAAATCTCCGGCAGCCGCTATTACTTCTTTATCTACTTTAAACTGAAAAGTAGGAACAAAGGCATCAAATTCGGACAACATCCCGATCACTTCTTCTTTTGTAAAGATATCTTTCTCAGGAAAAACAACTTCAAATTTTTCTTTCAATTCAGAAAATCCTTCTGGAAGCAATCGGGTAGAAATTAGAACTCGCATATTTTTGTGTTTCTTGATTTACATGAGTCACAAAGTTAAATAGAAATTTTTAAAAACTGTGATGTTTTACTTTATATTTTAGAACTGCATAAGTTTTAGAATTATTGCAATTATGAACTTAAGCTAAAATTATTGTCAATAGTTCATTAAATTCATAAAATAATTAAACTTTAATTGCAAAATTGTTGTTTGTAAATAGTAAATACAAAAATTTAATCGTATGTTTGAGAACTGATAATCGGTCAATTACGGAAAAAATTATTTAATTACCATCATAAAATTATTTTATCGCATGAAAATTCACGAATATCAATCGAAGGAAATTTTTTCCCGTTACGCCATTCCAGTAACGAAAGAAATCGTATGTTACTCAGCTGACGAAGTTTGCGCAGCAACTGAGAAATTAGGACTGCCTGTGGTAGTTAAGGCGCAGGTATTAACCGGAGGACGTGGAAAAGCGGGTGGCGTAAAACTGGCCAGAACGCTCGATGCTGCCCGCGAAGCTGCCAATCAGATTTTGGGAATGGACATTAAAGGTTACACAGTAGAAAAAGTGTTGGTGGCTCAGGGTGTGAAGTTTAATTCCGAGTTTTATGTCGGTTTGACCATTGACAGAAACACAAAATCCGTCATTTTAATGGCTAGTAAAGAAGGCGGCGTTGAAATTGAAGAAGTGGCCAAAGATAATCCTGATGCCATTTTGAAATTTCCGATTGATCCGGATTTGGGTATGACACCGTTTTTTGCCCGTAAAATTGCTTTTGCTCTTTTCGATGATTTTTCGTTGGTGAAGCAGGCTGCAGATTTGTTCCAAAAACTCTATAAAATCTTTTTGGAAACCGATGCTTCGTTAGTCGAAATAAACCCGTTGGTACTTACCGACGAAGGTAAATTGCTGGCTTTGGATGGTAAAATGACTTTCGATGATAATGCATTATACCGTCAACCGGGCATTGAGGCATTGAACGAACCGACAGAAGATGAAAAGAAAGAAATTGCAGCCCACGAAAGTGGATTGACTTATATTCGCCTCGAAGGAAATATCGGTTGTATGGTGAACGGTGCCGGACTGGCTATGGCCTCGATGGATGTGATTAAACATTACGGAGGAAATCCGGCGAATTTCCTCGATATTGGCGGAAGCTCAAGTCCCAAGAAAGTGATTGACGCGATGAATTTATTGCTTTCCGATAAAAACGTGAAAGTGATAATGATAAATATTTTTGGTGGTATTACCCGTTGCGACGATGTGGCAAGAGGCTTGGTTTCAGCGCTCGATCAAATGAAAGTTGATATTCCGATTGTCATCCGTTTATCCGGAACAAATGCAGAAGAAGGACTGAAAATAATCAAAGATTATAATCTCCCAACTGTAAATTCATTGAGTGAAGCTGCTCAGGAAGCCATTCGACTTGTCAATTTACCCAATTAATCAATCAATCGTCCAACTAATTAACCAATAAACAACTAAACAAATCACCAAGATATGAGCATTTTAGTCAATAAAAATACCCGGTTACTCGTTCAGGGAATCACCGGTCGCGACGGAAGTTTCCACACTTCCAAAATGAAAGAATATGGTACCAACATTGTAGCCGGCGTTTCGCCCGGTAAAGGCGGACAAACCGTTGATGGAATTCCGGTTTTTAATACCGTCGAAGCTGCGGTAAAAGCAACCGGAGCAAACACATCCATTATTTTTGTACCGGCGCCACTGGCCGGCGATGCCATTATGGAAGCGGGCGAAGCAGGCGTGGAACTGGTTATCTGCATTTCGGAAGGTGTGCCAACACTTGATATGGTAAAAGCAACCGCTTATTTAAAAAAGAAAGGAATTAAATTAATTGGTGCAAACTGCCCGGGATTAATCACACCAGAAGAAGCATTAGTCGGTATTTTACCGGGAAATATATTTAAAAAAGGAAATATCGGTTTAATGAGCCGGAGCGGCACCCTGACTTATCTGATGGTAAGTTTACTCACTCAGGCCGATCTTGGCCAAAGCACTTGTGTGGGAATTGGCGGCGATCCTGTTGCCGGATTATACTATCAGGAATTACTTCAAATGTTTCAGGACGACCCAGAAACTGATGCCATCGTGTTGATTGGCGAAATTGGCGGTGAAGCAGAAGAGCGTGCTGCCCAATACATCAAAGAACACGTCACCAAACCGGTGGTAGCCTTTATTGCCGGACAGTCAGCGCCTCCGGGAAAACGTATGGGACACGCCGGAGCCATTATTTCCAGCGGAAGCGGCACGGCCGAAGAAAAAATTGCCGCTTTCGAAGCGGTTGGCGTTCCGGTGGCGAGATTGCCGATTGAAATTCCGCAACTAATCAAGAAATTGCTGAAAATAAATTGATTCAAAAAAAGCAACATAAAAAAAGACCGTTTCAAAATTTGAAACGGTCTTTTTTATCAATTATTTTCAGACAATTAGTCTTTAAATTTTGCACTCAAAAACTCGCGGTTCAAACGGGCAATGTGCGAAATGGAAATTCCTTTCGGACATTCAGCTTCGCAAGCCTGTGTGTTGGTACAGTTACCAAATCCAAGTTCGTCCATTTTAGCAACCATTGCTTTAGCGCGAGCGGCAGCTTCTATCTTTCCTTGTGGAAGCAAAGCCAGCTGGCTTACTTTTGCCGCAACAAACAACATGGCTGAACCGTTTTTACAAGCCGCAGCGCAAGCACCGCAACCGATACACGAAGCAGCATCCATGGCTTCGTCGGCAGCCAGTTTCGAAATTGGAATGGCATTTCCGTCTGGAATACCACCGGTATTTACTGACACATAACCACCAGCCTGAATGATTTTATCATAAGCACCACGATCGACCATCAAATCTTTGATAACCGGAAATGCTGCCGAACGCCATGGTTCGATAGTGATAGTCTGACCATCGTGAAAACGACGCATATGAAGTTGACAAGTTGTAGTTTCACCGTCAAGTCCGTGAGGATGACCGTTGATATACAAGCTGCACATTCCGCAAATACCTTCACGGCAATCGTGATCGAACGCGATGGGTTCTTTGCGGGCGTGGATTAATTTTTCATTCAACATATCCAACATTTCAAGGAATGAACTGTCGGTAGATACGTTGTCCAGTTTATAAATTTCGAATTCGCCTTTTACTTTCGGACCTGCCTGACGCCAAATTTTCAGCGTTACATTTATATTTTTTTCCATGATTCTAATTGTTACAAATTACGCTTTATAATTACGTTGTTGACGGTGGATAAACTCATAATCCAGCGCTTCTTTCAGCAATTCAGGTTCATTTCCTTCGCCGGTAAATTTCCAGCACGAAGCAAATGAAAATTCTTCATCGTTACGAAGTGCTTCACCTTCAGGAGTCTGATATTCTTCGCGGAAATGACCACCACATGATTCTTCGCGCATCAACGCATCGCGTGCCATCAACTCGCCAATTTCAATAAAGTCAGCCAACCGTAATGCTTTTTCAAGTTCTACATTCATGTCGGCATTTACACCCGGAACATACACTTTGGTCCAGAATTCATGGCGAACCGCTTTGATTTTTTCCAACGCAGTTTCCAAACCGGCTTTATTACGACCCATTCCAACAAAATCCCACATGATTAAACCCAATTCGCGGTGGATAGAATCTACCGATTTATCGCCCTGGATTTTCATTATTTTCTCAATTTTGGTATGGATTGCTTTCTCAGCTTCCGAAAATTCAGGTAAATCAGTGCTCAGGCGTGGAACCTGTATCTGATCAGCCAAATAATTCTGAATAGTATAAGGAAGAACAAAATATCCGTCAGCCAAACCTTGCATCAATGCCGAAGCGCCCAGGCGGTTTGCTCCGTGATCAGAGAAGTTGGCTTCACCAATACAGAAAAGTCCTTTGATGGAAGTTTGTAATTCATAATCAACCCAGATTCCACCCATCGTGTAGTGAATGGCCGGATAAATCATCATCGGAGTATTATATGGATTTTCGTCAACGATTTTTTCGTACATCTGGAAAAGGTTTCCGTAACGTTCACGAATAGTATTTTCGCCTAACCGATTGATGGAAGTAGAAAAATCAAGGTAAACAGCCAAACCGGTGTTACCAACGCCAAATCCGGCGTCGCAACGTTCTTTGGCAGCACGTGAAGCCACGTCGCGTGGAACTAAGTTTCCGAAAGCAGGATAACGACGTTCCAGATAGTAATCTCTTTCATCTTCCGATAAATCAGTTGCTTTTTTCTTTCCGGCACGGATAGCTTCAGCATCTTCTTTTTTCTTTGGAACCCAGATACGACCATCGTTGCGCAATGATTCCGACATCAAAGTCAGTTTCGATTGTGATTCTCCGTGAACCGGAATACAAGTCGGGTGAATCTGAGCGTAAGCAGGATTTGCAAAATAAGCTCCTTTTTTATAAATCTGAACGGCTGCAGAACCATTTGATCCCATAGCATTGGTCGAAAGGAAAAATGTATTTCCATAACCACCGGTACCGATAACCACTGCATGAGCAAAGAAACGTTCGATTTTTCCTGAAACCAGGTTGCGGGCAATGATACCACGGGCGCGGCCATCAATTACTACCACATCCAACATTTCGTAACGGGAATACAATTTAACGGCACCTTTTCCAACCTGACGGCTTAATGCTGAATATGCACCTAACAATAATTGTTGTCCGGTTTGTCCTTTTGCATAAAAAGTTCGTGAAACCTGAGCTCCACCAAACGAACGGTTATCTAACAAACCGCCGTATTCGCGGGCAAAAGGAACTCCCTGAGCCACACATTGGTCGATAATTCCATTTGATACTTCGGCTAAACGATACACGTTGGCTTCGCGGGCACGGTAATCGCCACCTTTTATAGTATCGTAGAAAAGACGGTAAACCGAGTCACCATCATTTTGATAATTTTTTGCAGCATTGATACCACCCTGTGCAGCAATGGAGTGTGCACGGCGTGGTGAATCCTGAATACAAAAATTTAATACATTAAAGCCTAATTCTGCCAATGAAGCGGCAGCAGAAGCACCTGCCAAACCGGTTCCTACCACAATCACGTCAAGACGACGTTTGTTCGATGGATTTACCAGTTTCTGATGTGCTTTATAATTGCTCCATTTTTCTGCTAATGGTCCTTCCGGAATTCTAGCATCTATTTTAGTTGCATCTACCGTGGTAGATTCTTGTTTCTTTGCCATATTCTTATTTACTATTTTTCGATTTACAATTTACCATTTAAATGTCTGTTCAACATCCTATTAAGTAATACACTGGAATTGCCATAAACATCAAAATTACAATCGTGGAAATGATGTTTGAAATCACTTTCACGCGAGGTAACCATGTTTTGTTATTCAAACCAACAGTTTGCAGGGCGCTCCAAACTCCGTGAGTCAGGTGAAACCACAAAGCCGCCAGCCATACAATATAAACAACACAATAAATCGGGTTACTAAATAATTGTTTTACAAATTCAGCGCCTTGTCCCGGCTCAAAGCTTCCACCTGTATGGATGCCCGAAAGTTCAACAAATTGCATTTTGAACCAAAAGTTATACAAGTGCAAAGCAAGGAATCCAAACACGATAGTTCCCAACACCAACATGTTTTGCGAAGACCAATCCACCACTTTTTGGTTTTTGGACACGGCATAACGCACATTTCCACGGGCACGCATGTTTTGATAAGTCAAATACAATGCATACAAAATGTGAACGATGAAACCGCCTGCCAATACAGCAGTTCCGGCCACAGCATACCAGTTTGCACCTAAAAATGCACAAATTGCATTATATCCTTCAGGTGAAATAATCACCACGATATTCATGCAGCTGTGAAACAGCAGAAACAACACGAGGAATACCCCCGTAATACTCATAATAAGCTTTCGCCCAATAGAGGAATCAATTAACCACATAGATTTTTGTTTTAGTTTATAATAGTTCGATAGATTTTTTTGTTGTTTATCAACTACTTAGTTGAATATCTTTATTTTTTGAAAAGTTCCACAAAAGTAGTATTTTCATTTTAAAACAGCAAGCAATTACGGAAAAATTTCTTTAATCATTTTAAGTTGTTCTTTTCAAGGTTTTTACTCAACAACCTCACCAATAAGTGCCGCCGATGAGGCACTCAAAACCTTTATCTGAATGGTTTCTCCAATTCTTCGCCCTAAACGTGGGAAAATTACTACTTTATTTTGAGATGTTCGTCCAAAAAGCTGTTCTTTTGATTTTTTGGAAAATCCTTCCACCAACACTTCAAAAGTTTGCCCAATATCCTTTTGATTTTTATGATAGGTCAATTCCCGTTGAATATCAATTATCTCCGCTAAGCGACGTAACTTTTCTTCTTCCGAAATATTATCAGGAAGATTCTTGGCTGCAAAAGTTCCCGGGCGTTCGGAGTATTTAAACATAAATGCCAAATCGAAATTTACTTCCCGCAATAAAGATAGCGTTTGTTGGTGATCTTCTTCTGTTTCGTCGTGAAAACCACAAAAAACATCGGTGCTGATTGAAGCGTCAGGCAAAATGCGGTGAATGGCTGCAATGCGTTCTAAATACCATTCACGCGTATATTTCCGGTTCATCAACTTCAATATCTTATCACTTCCCGACTGAACCGGCAAATGAATAGATTTGCAAAGGTTATGATATTGTGCAATAGTCTCAAGAGTTCTATCCGACATATCTTTTGGATGCGAAGTGGAAAAACGGAAACGTATTTCAGGAGCAGCTTCAGCTACAATTGCCAGCAAATCGGGAAATTCAATTATTTTACCGTCTTTTTCAAAGCGATACGAGTTTACATTTTGACCGAGCAGTGTTATTTCCTTATAATTTTTCGTTTGCAAATCGTTGAGTTCGTTCAGAATACTTTCCACATCGCGGCTTCGCTCCCGCCCTCTGGTATAAGGAACGATACAATACGAGCAAAAATTGTTGCAGCCACGCATTATTGAAATAAAACCGGAAATAGACTTACTAATTCGCGTCGGGAGAATCTCGCTATAGGTTTCGGTGGTTGAAAGGTCAACGTTGATCGCTTTATTTCCCTGCTCAACACTTCCGATAAGATTTGGAATGTCCATATACGCATCCGGACCGACGACTATATTTACGCCGTAATCATTTATTAGCTCATCTTTCACGCGTTCGGCCATGCAGCCTACGACTCCAATAATCAGTTTTTTATTTTTGCGTTTGAGTGTTTCAAAATATTTAAGTCGATTAATTACTTTTTGTTCGGCATTATCACGGATTGAGCAAGTATTTACAAAAATGGCATCTGCCTCTGTAATTTTATCGGTCAGTTCAAAACCATCCATTTGCATAATAGACGCCACGACTTCACTATCGGCGACATTCATTTGACAGCCGTAGGTTTCAATAAAAAGTTTTTTGTCGTTCAAAGCGGATTTAGAGTCCGTTGAAGCAACAGGTTGTTCGTTTGAATTCATTTATAGAAATTTATTTTGACGCACAAAGGTACACTAACTAATTCAAAAAGCCTTACTCAATAATCTTAATTCATGTGTCTATAATACACTTCGTTTGTAATAAAAAATGAATTATTCTCGGTTTCAGAGAGACAAAAAGCACAAAATATACGAAAATGTGCAATATTTAGATTTTTTAACCATCTAATTATCCCTATCTTACCGTCCTAGTAATGAATAAATTAAAATTGTCAGGATATAAAATTGGAATACCAGTTTGAAAATAGTCGAAAATTTCTTACAAAATTGTTTGGATGTTCAAAATATTATTCTCACATTTGCAGAGTAAACAAACAGATAAATTTTTCATAGTTAAGGTTTAGGTTAAAATGTGCAATGGGTGGCTGTGAAGTTACCCATTGTTTTTGTTATATACTCAACAAATTGTGTTTTGCCAAAACCAAAATAAACTCAATAAAAATGCTGTTAAACACATATTAATTAGTATCTAACTAAAAAAAAGCTAGTATATTTGCCAAATAATAAAAATAACGAATAAAGAATCAGAGTTCCGGCGCTTTTTGTCGGAATTCTTTTTGTTTTATACTTTTAAAAAATCTAAAGAAAAACAACTATGGCAGTAACATATATGACCGCAGAAGGTTATAAAAAATTGGTTGATGAATTGAATGAACTGGAAAGAGTACAACGGCCTGCCATCTCTAAGTTGATTGCTGAAGCACGCGACAAAGGGGATTTATCTGAGAATGCTGAATATGACGCAGCAAAAGAAGCACAGGGAATGTTAGAAATGAAAATTTCACTTCTGAAAGATACTGTTGCTTCTGCCAGAATGATTGATGAATCTAAAATTAATACAAATGAGGTCCAGATTCTGACACGTGTAAAAATCAAAAACACAAAATCAGATCAGATAATGACTTATATGATTGTTTCAGAAAGTGAAGCCAACTTTAAAGAAGGTAAACTATCGGTTACAACACCTATTGCTAAAGGATTACTTGGAAAAAAAGTAGGCGAAAAAGCAACTGTTACTGTTCCTTCAGGCGTAATGGAGTTTGAAGTTATTGAAATTAGTTTGTAGCAGTAAGCGGCAAACAGTAAACGGTAAGCGGAAAGCGGTAAACAGCAAGTAAAAACAAAGAACATGACAATTTTCAGCAGAATTATAGCCGGTGAAATACCTTGTTACAAAATTGCAGAAGACGAACGTTTTTTTGCTTTTTTGGATATTAACCCCATGACTAAGGGTCACACGTTGGTGATTCCGAAGGTGGAGGAAGATTATATTTTCAATTTGAACGATGAAATGTTGGCTGAGATGATGGTTTTCGCCAAGAAAATGGCAAAAGCGATTGAAAAAAGCGTTGAGTGCGTTCGCATTGGAGTGGCTGTAATTGGACTGGAAGTGCCTCATGCACATATTCATTTAATTCCGATCAACAAAGAATCGGATATGAATTTCAAAAACCCCAAACTAAAATTTTCACCGGAAGAAATGGCCGAAATTGCCGCCGGAATCCGGAAGAATCTTTAAGAATAAGCATCAAAATAAAAAGCTGCAACCCTTTCGGATTGCAGCTTTTCTGTTTAATTGTCAACTGTCAATTATCAACTAAGCTTCTTTCGGTTTGTCTTCACGTGGAGGACGTGGCATCAATGCTTTGCGTGAAAGTTTGAATTTGCCGGTCTTTTGGTCAATTTCCAATAATTTCACGTCAATCATATCGCCTTCTTTAATTCCGGCCTGATCCATTGTCTCAATGCGTTTCCAGTCTATTTCAGAAATATGCAACAAACCTTCTTTGCCCGGCATAAATTCAACAAATGCACCGTAAGGCATCACCGATTTTACTTTTGAAGGATAGGTTTCTCCAATTTCAGGGATTGCAACAATGCCTTTAATTTTAGCAATGGCAGCATCGATAGCAGCTTTATTGTTAGCAGCAATTTCTACGCGACCTTGGTCACCTTGTTCTTCAATGGTAATGATAGCGCCAGTTTCAGCCTGCATATTTTGAATAATTTTTCCCCCAGGTCCGATAATGGCGCCAATCATTTCTTTCGGAATGAACATGGCCACAATACGTGGGGCATTTGGTTTCATATCTTCGCGTGGAGCTTCCAGCGTTTCCTGAATTTTACCAAGTATATGCATACGACCTGCTTTAGCCTGATTCAATGCAGTTTCCAGAATTTCATACGAAAGTCCGTCCACCTTGATATCCATTTGAGTAGCAGTAATACCGTCTTTTGTTCCGGTTACCTTGAAGTCCATATCGCCCAAGTGATCTTCGTCGCCCAAAATATCCGATAGCACAGCAAAGTTTTTACCTTTATTTTCAGAAATCAATCCCATGGCAATACCAGAAACCGGTTTTTTGATTTGTACACCTGCATCCATCAACGCCAATGTTCCTGCACAAACTGTAGCCATAGAAGACGATCCGTTTGATTCCAAAATATCGGAAACCACGCGAACCACGTAAGGATAGTTTTCAGGAATCATATTTTTCAATGCACGAAGAGCCAGGTTACCATGACCTACTTCGCGACGACCAACACCACGAGAAGCGCGAGCTTCACCGGTAGAAAACGGTGGAAAATTGTAATGCAACAAGAAACGTTCTTTACCGCGAATCAAGGCTTCATCAACCAGTTTTTCATCCATTTTGGTACCCAAAGTTACGGTTGTCAACGACTGAGTTTCACCGCGGGTAAACACAGCCGAACCGTGAGTTCCCGGAAGGTAATCAACTTCCGACCAAATAGGACGGATTTCAGTAGTTTTACGACCATCGAGGCGTTTGCCTTCGTCCAGAATAGAACGACGCATCGCTTCTTTTTCCACATCGTGGTAGTATTTGCTTATCAATCCTTTTTTAGCTGAAGCCACTTCAGGATCAAGACTTTCAATATATTCAGCTTTTACAGCTTTGAAATTATCAACGCGTGAGTGTTTGTCGGTGTTGCACGAAGCAGCCACAGCATACACTTTATCGTAGGTTTTTGCCCAAATATCTTTTTTCAGATCTTCGTCATTTTCTTCGTGGCAATAGGTACGTTTTACCGTTTTGCCAACTTCTTCCATCAACTCAATCTGAGCCTGACACTGAACTTTGATAGCTTCGTGAGCCACCTTCATAGCGTTCAACAAATCATCTTCGCTCACTTCTTTCATTTCGCCTTCCACCATCATGATGTTGTCAAGGGTAGCAGCAACCATGATTTCCATATCAGCACTTTCCAGTTGTTCGAAAGTAGGATTCACCACGAATTCACCATTCACACGAGCCACACGAACTTCGGAGATTGGACCATTGAAAGGCACATCCGAAACTGCCAACGCAGCCGAAGCAGCCAAACCTGCCAATGCATCAGGCATATCAACACCGTCGGCAGAGAACATGGTAACGGTAACGAAAGTTTCAGCGTGGAAATCATCCGGAAACAACGGACGCAACGCACGGTCAACCAAACGTGAAACTAAAATTTCATAATCCGAAGCACGACCTTCGCGACGAAGGAAACCGCCGGGGAAACGACCCGAAGAGGCAAACTTTTCTTTATAATCCACCGAAAGTGGCATAAAATCTGTGCCCGGAACAGCATCCTGAGCAGAACAAACTGTGGCTAACAGCATGGTATCACCCATGCGAACCATAACAGATCCATCGGCCTGTTTAGCCAATTTTCCTGTTTCAATAGAAATGGTACGTCCATCACCCAATGTGATAGTTTTTGTAACTACATTCATAAAATTACATTATTGTTTTTATACATCTAAATTTCGGGCGCAAAGATACGATATTTTTTG
>CAIYTJ010000435.1 GCA_903929065.1 uncultured Bacteroidales bacterium
AAATCTGAATGATGACGATTTGGATTTACTTCCCTTGGATAAACTCGAAGAAATGCTGGAAATGGCTGTAAAAAACGAAAAATACGAATTGGCTGTCACGCTGCGTGATGCCATTAAAAGAAATAAAAAAATTAATCATTAAATAAAAAATCATGGGTTTAAAATTTCGTCTTACAATAATGAGTTTCCTACAGTTTTTTGTTTGGGGAGCATGGCTTATTACTATCGGAACATATTGTTTTCATGCAAAAGGTTGGAGTGGAGCTCAATTTGGAGCCATTTTTTCAACATTAGCCATTTCATCTATTTTTATGCCGCCTTTAGTTGGAATTATTGCTGATAAATGGTTGAATGCAGAAAAATTATACGGAATCTTGCATATTCTCTACGGTCTGGTCTTGCTTTATGTTCCTTATGTAAACGATCCAAATACATTGTATTACGTTATTTTAAGTGCAATGATTTTTTACATGCCTACTATTTCATTATCTAATTCAATTGCTTATACTATCCTGAAAAACAACAGTTTTGATGTGGTTAAATCGTTTCCACCTATTCGTGTTTGGGGAACAATTGGATTTATTGTAGCCATGTGGATTACTAATCTGACAGGAAGTAAAGCTAACTCAAATCAGTTTCTGATTGCTTCTGTTATGGCTATTGCTCTTGGAATCTATTCTTTCACTTTGCCAAAATGCCCTCCACAAAAATCAATTTCGAAAGATGCTTCAATTATTGAAATGCTTGGATTAAAGGCATTTAAACTATTCGGAAATTATAAAATGGCCGTATTTTTTATATTTGCCATGTTTTTAGGCGGTGCGCTTCAACTTACCAATATGTATGGTGATTCATTTTTGGATGACTTTAGAAATGTGCCTCAGTATGCTGATTCGTTTGTGGTAAAATACTCCACGATTATCATGTCTATTTCTCAGATTTCAGAAACTGTATTTATTCTGGCAATTCCGTTTTTCCTTAAACGCTTTGGAATTAAGAAAGTAATGCTTATTTCAATGATTGCCTGGGTGTTGCGTTTTGGACTATTCGCCTATGGAAATCCTTCAGATGGATTATGGATGATAATTCTTTCATGTATTGTTTACGGAATGGCTTTCGATTTCTTTAATATTTCAGGTTCTTTGTTTGTCGAAACTACAACTGATTCCGGAATACGTTCAAGTGCTCAGGGTATGTTTATGATGATGACAAATGGAGTAGGAGCATATTTGGGAAGTAAAATAAGTGGAATTGTTATTGATAACTATTTCACAACAAATGGCCTTAAGGATTGGCATTCAATTTGGTTGTCATTCTCTGCTTACGCTCTGATAATAGCAATTTTATTTGCTATCTTCTTTAAACACAAACACGACCCAAGTAAACTAGCAACGATAAATCATTAATTGTGAAAAGATTAAAAATGCTGTCTGAAACAAATTCAGACAGCATTTTTTTATGTAATCAAATTAAATTGTTAGTTGATTTTGGGTGTAGTTGTCTGGAATTCTTTCAGGTAAAAAGGTTCGAAATAAGCAGTATCAACGAATCTTTTTTCGTTGTATGATTTCACTGCAAATTCAATCATATTTTCCGCTAGTGGAATCAGATTATCAATAAACCTGGCATTTGGATGAGTAAGGGTTGATTTGCATTTTTCAGCACCATTTCCAAAAAAATAAATTGTTTGATTTGCAAGCAGTTCGGCATACGAATCTGAAGTAATAATATCGGCTGATATTTCTCTTTTTAAAGCTCCGGTTGCGTCATAGAATGCTGAATAAACTTCCATTCTGCGGGCATCAATCATAGGGCAAAATAATGCATTTTCTTTATTTTCAATTTCATTTAAAGCCTGTACAGTCAATATTTTAAGAGTACTCACAGAAATAAGTGGAATATCCAGTCCATAACACAATCCTTTAGCTGTAGAAACTCCAATTCGCAATCCGGTATACGAACCCGGACCACTGCTTACAGCAACTGCATCGAGTGTTTTTTCGTTTTCTTTCAATACCTCAAATGCTTCTGCAATAAAAACGCTAAGCAAAGCCGCATGATTCATGCCATCTGCATTTGATTTGGAAAACAAACATTGTGAATTTTGACTCAAAGCAACTGAACAAACATTGGTGGAGGTTTCTATATGAAGAATTATCATGTTTTGTATTTCAATTTTTAATTGTAGTTTATAATGCAAAATTAATCAATTTTCACGGATGAAAAAAATCCCTGATTTCGAATTCAAAACCAGAGATTTTTATGTTTATAACTTCAATTTATTTGATAGTTACTTTCAACGGATTTTTTTTGTATTCAGCGAACTGATTTACGGCTTTAAACCAATCTTCATCAGTTGGATAGTGCCATTTGCTCCATCCGGCACCAAAGTAGTAAGTGAATGACTTATCAACAATATAATCAGCAATCACCAATCCATGTTGTTCTTTATTGATGACCTTACTTACATTGGCGGGAACAAAAACACCGATATAGTCACGCCCTGACGGCAACCCGGCATCCGAAACGGCATTTTCAACATACGAAGCAGTGCCATTCGCAGCATTCAGTTTCAGAATTCCTTTGCCATCATGCAGTGTCATTCCGGCTGCTAATTCCAGTTTCTGATTCTTCCCAACATATTGAACATCGGCTTTATTCAGCAATGAACCGGCATCAGAAGTAATTGTAATTGTCTGTTTATAAAAGTCTTTACCAACTTTCACCGAATCATAAGTCAACATAAAAACAGCACGTAAAGGACCACTAACAATTAATTTGTAAGAATCGAAATGATTACCTACCCACAATTTGTCTGAAAAATAGGGAGCAATTCCACCGCAACCCAATGTATGAGCCACTTTGTAAAAGTCCAAACCCTGTCCGTGGTCGATATGATACGAAATTTTGTTGAATTCTTCGTCTTTGTAACGCTGATCGACAACAAGTTTATCCGTGCATTTTGCCCAGTAATCAACACCGTTGCTTGGATTTTCGTTGGCCAAAGCCGGTCCATACATTCGGTAAGCTGCCATGTCGTTTTCCCATGCAAAATCGTCTTTCCGTTCCGGAACGAAACGTGCATAGGTTTTAGCTGTCACTTCTGCCGGTTTTCCTTCAACCAAAAAATAGCTCGAACTACTTTTGGCCTTAACATCTGCCTGAAAAATAAGGCTAATCGGTTTCTTGTTTTCACCAGAGATAATCTGATAGGCAAGTTCAACACCTTTATTGTTTTTCAGAATGTACGATTTTGCCTGAAAATCAGCATTTAATCCGGATAATTTCACTTCTACCATTTCACCTTTACGGTCTGTTCCAAGTGAATTACTAACCACAATGTTTTGTTTAGCAAAAACTACAGAAACGAGTAGGAGTAAAGCGACCAGAAATTTATATTTTCTCATAATCAACCAATTGTAAATTGTAAATGATTAAATAGTAAATTATTTGGGTTGTTTTCCAAT
The DNA here is from genome assembly GCA_903929065.1 of uncultured Bacteroidales bacterium. Lineage (GTDB taxonomy): Bacteria > Bacteroidota > Bacteroidia > Bacteroidales > Paludibacteraceae > Paludibacter. The sequence goes on from CAIYTJ010000435.1 coordinate 3,468, forward strand.
ATAAGCCAGAATTCCACCGTCAACATATAGAATATGTCCGTTTACGAAATTAGAAGCTTCAGAGGCAAGGAAAATGGCTGGTCCCTGCAAATCTTCAGGTGTTCCCCAGCGTGCTGCCGGTGTACGTCCGATAATAAAAGTATTGAAAGGATGTCCATCTTCACGCAAAGGTGCTGTTTGTGGAGTTGCAATATAACCCGGTCCGAGTCCGTTACATTGAATATTGAATTCACCGTATTCAGAAGCAATATTTTTGGTCAGCATTTTCAAACCGCCTTTTGCAGCTGCATAAGCCGAAACGGTTTCGCGTCCCAGTTCACTCATCATGGAACAAATATTGATAATTTTACCATGGCCTTTTTTAATCATACTTGGAATAACTGCTTTCGAACAAATAAATGGGCCGTTTAAATCAATATCAATTACCTGACGGAAATCAGCTGCCGACATTTCGTGCATAGGAATACGTTTGATAATTCCTGCATTATTTACCAGAATGTCAATAACACCAACTTCTTTTTCAATTTTTGCAACAGTTGCATTAACGCCTTCTTCGTCAGTTACATCGCACACATAGCCGTGAGCGGTAATTCCATCCGCTTTGTAAGCTTCCAGTGCACCATCCACTTTTTCCTGCGAAAGGTCATTAAACACAATAGTTGCACCGGCTGAAGCAAATGCTTTTGCCAATCCGTAACCAATTCCATACGATGCACCTGTAACAAATGCAATTTTTCCTGTTAAATCAAATGGGTTCATATTTTTATAATTTTGAATATTAGCGTAATTCAATATGTTTGTAAAAATCCTGGTCTCCGTAATCGAGGTTTTCTCCGGCCATTCCCCAGATAAAGGTATAATTGCTTGTAGCAGCAGCTGAATGTATTGACCATTCTGGTGATATAACCGCTTCGTCGCCTTTCATCCAAATATGACGGGTTTCGGTTGGCTCGCCCATAAAATGACAAACAGCATTTCCTTCAGGAACTTCGAAATAGAAATAAGCTTCCATTCGGCGGCTGTGCGTGTGAGCCGGCATGGTGTTCCACACACTTCCCGGTGCCAGTTCGGTCATTCCCATTTGTAATTCGCATGTTTCCAATACCTGATTAACAAGCATTTTGTTGATATTCCGGTGATTAGAACCTTCCAACGAACCCATTTCAGCAACAACTGCATCGGCTTTGGTTACTTTCTTATCGGGAAAAGTTTTGTGAGCAGGAGCAGAGTTGAAATAAAATTTTGCCGGATTTGCTGAATCTAAACTTTCGAAAGTTACTTTTCGGTCGCCTGCACCAAGATACAAAGCTTCTTTATAACCTAATTCAAAAACAACTCCGTCAACAGTAATTTTTCCGGCTCCACCTACGTTGAATGTTCCAAATTCACGGCGGGAAAGAAAGTATTTCGATTTTAACGGATCAATTGATTCCAGTTCAAGTGACTCATTTACAGGCATTGCACCACCTACAACCAACCGGTCATAAAGTGTATATACCATGTTAACTTCATTTACTGAAAAGATTTTTTCAATTAAGTGTTCTTTGCGTAAACGTGCTGTGTCATAATTCTTAGCATCTTCAGGATGTGATGCATACCTGATCTCATAGTTTGTTTTCATTCTTGTTCTATATTTAATTATTATATTGCACTTTAGATTGGTCGACCAAAATTACTGAAATTTTGAAAAATACACTAAATAAAAAACATATTATAAAACATGTTCTCAATTATTAACTTTAAACTCTTGCATTAGAATAATTATACAAAATTTATAAGGGAACTTTATTTTGCAAATTTAGCAAAGAGAATTAAGGATG
>CAIYTJ010000436.1 GCA_903929065.1 uncultured Bacteroidales bacterium
GTCGTCAATGTCATTATTGAATAATTTATCAGTTGGCAAATTGAACATGTTGGCATTGTCAATAAGTAATTTGGGTGAAATATATTCAATCTCGTACTCGTCAAAAGGAACTAGGAATGCTTCGCTTCTATTTTCTTCTACTACCCAAACAGGCTTTATCTTTTTTATATCTTCTATTGGCAAGCATAAGAATTTATTCAATCTAGCTGATTCTTCCGTACTTAAATTTTTATAAGTTGTTTTTTGAAAAGCTGACATTTCCTCTTTTGAATCTTGAATTTAATTCAACCACTAAATTACGACAAAAAATTGCCCCTGCTCCGCCATGGGCATCAGTTTCAAAATATTTCAATAATAAAATTGAATCATAAATCACCTATGTTTGTAACTGCAAAATATAAATGACTGAGTGGTATTGAACGGAGTGATATGCTCGACTTCCTTACATTCAACTTTGTCGAAGTATTTATAAAGGATATTGAGTAAAGCCTGCTCAGTATATTGCTTAATTTCAATTCCGCTGCACTTCTTCGGTCCTTTATCTGAAAATGTCCCAATTACAAAAACACCGTTTGGTTTGATGTATTTAGAAATATTGTCAATGTAGTTTTTTACATCATTTTCGTCTGTAAGAAAATGAAAAGCGGCTCTATCATGCCAAAAGTCATACATTTCAACAGGCTTGAATTGTGATGCATCAGCAATAATCCAAGTTACCATACCTGCCTTTTCACCTAGTCTTTGTTTAGCCCGGTTAATCGCAGTTTCAGAAATATCTAATACTGAAACATCCGTATAACCTAACTCAATCAAATTGTCTACTAATAGGCTATCACCGCCACCAACATCAATTATTTTGGCATCTTTCGGTACGTTAAATTTGTTCAAAAACTCCAAGGATATTTTAGGGGTAGGTTCAAACCAACTTACCTCTTCTAATTTCTTTGTAGCATACACATTTTCCCAATGCTGCTTTCTGTCATTCATATTTTTATGGATTGCAGGTCAAAGATAGGGCTTTCATTATTTGTGGTAATGAGCCTATCCCCATTTTTAGTTTAGATGTTTTCTTAGCTGCTTACTGTCAGAAGACAAGAGTTTGCCTCAATTTAATTGTTGACATAAATGAACACAATAAATGATCGTTAAAACCCCCTAAAATAGGGGTTTCCAGCGTGGTCTGTTGTATTTTTACATCTAGGTATTTAAATAACACAAAATGAAAGTAAAATACATCAGGTGGAGTACATTAGGACAATCAGGAGCCAGGCAATTGCTGGACAACAATAAATATGACTTAATCCTGCAGGAACAGATTAGCGGTTCCATTGCTTTTGCTAAAAGACCAAAAGGCGCTGAGTTGCTAAAACTTATTGATGCAGGCAAGGTTTCAGATATCTATGTTGAGGAGTTCTCCAGACTTGGTAGAAATGCCTTTGACACTCTATCGACCTTAAATATTTGTGAGCTGCATGAAGTGGTTGTGCATATTCAGAACATGAACCTTGTTAGCTGGATAGATGGCAAACCAAATCCAATTTTTAAGATGTTTAGTTACATAGTGTCCGTGATTGCGGAACAAGAGAAAGAGCTAATAAAAGAAAGGACTGAGATGGGTAAAATTGCCGCTCGCCAAAAAGGTGTCGTTTTCGGAAGAAAAACTGGCAGCAATGAACGGAAGGTGGATTTCCTCAATAAGGAGAATAATAAGCTGATTCTAAAATATCTGGTTGAAGGTCACACCACGGTTCGGGAAATAGCCAAACTAACTGATTCATCAACAGCCACGGTAATGAAAGTAAAAAGAGTAGGTGTTGAGACAAAGCAAATAAAAACAACAATATAATATGGACGCAATTGAGTTTGTAAATAATTACGAAAAATACCTCGGCGAAATAGAGCAGGTGGTAAAACCAGAATACCTCCCGGCTATTAATAGATTAAAAAACAACGACCCGCATGATCTTGTCAGACCCGAAAGCTGGTTTCACGCCGAGACTGATGCCAGGGGTTTTGTCTGGACAATGTTTCTTAGGGAAAGCCGAGCGACAAACCAGCCATAGGCTAAAAATGAAAGAGGCTCTATCCCTGTTGATAGAACCTCTTTTATTTAGGTAATTGCCTCGTCTCTTTTTTTGCAACCTAATTACCAAAATCATTTAAATTATCTGTAAATTTCTTTTTGGTTATAAGCTTGATGGACTCTCCTCAATTCATGCAATAGGGATCAGTATAATCATTGCAATCATCGCATTGCACTGCATCACCAATATCGCCATTCTCTTTAAGCTTTAGTTACAAATTCAACCTCGTCTCTGCAATCTTCACAATAATCAAATTCTTCTTCATCTTGATATCGAAATATTCCCATGTAGTTGTGATCGTTTGCGCCGAAGCAACAAATCTTTGTGTAATGTATATTATCGCCTCCACAATTTGCGCATACTAACTTTTCTTTTTTGTCCATCTTGTCAATCTGTATTTTATATTTCATATTTTTCTACTGCCTCCGGTTCATCAATAAGATTGTAGCCGTTTTTTATTAACCACTCATTTGCTTCGTCTTTATTTATTGATTCATAAGTTGTTCTTGATCCTGAGTAATCATTCCAATTGCAGAGAACCCAATTACCTGATTTTGTTTCATACAATGACTGGTAACAGTTTCTATCACAATTAACTGAGCGATGATTATGTCCATCCCAATAAGTCTTCTCTTTATACTTTTCAGTGGCTTCAACATCAAACCAATTGGCTGTGTTTTTTAATGATCTAATTGAACCATATTCGTCTTTTTCTACTTTGTTTAATTGTATTCTTTTCATAATTATTTGTTTGTTTTTTTGTTTGTCAGAGTAATGCCTATCCGTTACAGTCGGCATTACTAAATAGAGTTGCACAATTGTGCCGTTTCGGTTATACCGTATTTTAATTCCTGTTCTTTCATGATTTTCTAATTACATAGATCTATCTTCAACTAATTCCGATGAAAATTCCACATCAGATTCGACATCGAAATCCCCACACATAAATTTCTCCTTAGCATTGTACTCTGCTTCTTCTTCGTTTGTTGCTTCAACATCTATTACTATATCAAAAGTTACCGTCATACTAACTGTATATTCTCTATTTGTTTCTGGGAGCACAACTGGCTCAACCATTTCATTTTCATTTTTCATTTATTTAATTGTTTTTTATTGAAGTCATTTCTTTGACTTCAATTATTTTATGCTTGAAAATTGAAAAGTTTTACATATTGATTATTTAATTTGTTCTGAAATGTGCTTGGAATAAAGGTTTCAGAGAAATTAAGTGGAGGCATATACTGAGAACGCCTTGTCTGGCTGAATTAAATTGAGGCAAGAC
>CAIYTJ010000437.1 GCA_903929065.1 uncultured Bacteroidales bacterium
AGCCTGTGCAGCAGCCAGACGGGCGATTGGCACGCGGAATGGAGAGCAGCTTACATAGTTCAATCCTACATTGTGGCAGAATTCAACGGATGATGGTTCGCCTCCGTGTTCGCCGCAAATACCAACTTTCAAGTTTGGATTTACTGCACGTCCGTTTTCGGTAGCCATTCTTACCAACTGTCCTACTCCGTTTTGATCTAACACCTGGAACGGATCTGCTTTCAAAATCTTTTTATCCAAATAGATTGGTAAGAACGAAGCAATATCGTCGCGTGAGTAACCAAAAGTCATTTGAGTTAAGTCGTTAGTACCGAATGAGAAGAATTCAGCCTTGGCAGCAATTTTAGCAGCAGTCAGCGCAGCACGCGGGATTTCAATCATCGTTCCCACTTTATATTCAATGCTTTCGCCTCTTTCTTCAAACAGTTTAGCAGCCGTACTGCGGATAATATTATCCTGTTCGTTGAATTCAAACACGATACCCACCAACGGAACCATAATTTCAGGAAGAACTTTAATGCCTCTTTTCTTCAAATTCAACGCAGCACCTAAAATGGCGCGGGTTTGCATTTCGGTAATTTCAGGGAAAGTGTTTCCTAACCGGCAGCCACGGTGACCCAACATAGGGTTTTGTTCGTGTAATGCGTCAACACGTTGTTTGATTGCTTTGGCAGTAACACCCATAGCTTCAGCCATTTCACGTTGTCCTTTTTCATCGTGAGGAACAAATTCGTGCAATGGTGGATCCAGCAAGCGAACGGTAACCGGACATCCGGCCATCGCTTCAAAAATACCTTCAAAGTCAGCTTCCTGATATGGAAGAATTTTTGCCAGTGCAACACGGCGGCCGTCTTCATTTTCAGCCAGAATCATTTCACGCATAGCTTTAATTTTTTCACCTTCGAAGAACATGTGCTCTGTACGGCAAAGTCCGATACCGGTAGCACCAAATTTACGGGCAACCTGGGCATCGTGAGGCGTATCGGCATTGGTACGAACCGACATACGGGTATGTTTGTCAGCCAAAGCCATCAATTCTGCGAAATCGGCATCCAGTTCGGCTTCTGAAGTTGCTACTTTTCCTAAGAAAATATCACCGGTCGAACCATTCAATGAAATATAATCACCTTCTTTTACAATAACGCCATCCACTTCCATGGATTTGGCTGCATAATCAATTTTCAACGTTCCTGCACCCGATACACAACATTTACCCATACCGCGAGCCACAACGGCTGCGTGAGAGGTCATACCACCACGGGCAGTCAAAATTCCCTGAGCTGCAGCCATACCGGCTAAATCTTCAGGAGAAGTTTCAACACGAACCATGATTACTTTTTCGCCTGCAGCAGCCCAATCGGCAGCATCGTCAGCATTGAAAACCACACGGCCTGAAGCAGCTCCCGGAGAAGCAGCCAATCCTTTGGCAATCAGTTTAGCATCTTTAATTGCTTTTTTATCAAAAACAGGGTGAAGCAATTCGTCCAAACGGTTTGGATCAATGCGTAAAATAGCCGTTTTTTCGTCCAACATACCCTGGTGGAACATATCAATGGCAATTTTTACCATAGCAGCACCGGTACGTTTTCCGTTACGGGTTTGTAAGAACCACAATTTACCTTCCTGTACGGTAAATTCCATGTCCTGCATATCTTTGTAATGGTTTTCCAGTTTAGTCTGGATAGCATCCAATTCTTTGTAAATATCCGGCATCGCTTCTTCCATGGAAGGAAATTTAGCCAACCGGTCGGCTTCTGAAACACCTGCCAACACAGCCCAACGTTGTGAACCTTCTTTGGTGATTTGTTGTGGTGTACGAATTCCGGCAACCACATCCTCGCCCTGAGCATTGATTAAGTATTCACCTACAAACTGGTCTTCACCTGTTGCAGCATCACGACTGAAGCAAACACCTGTAGCCGAAGTTTCGCCCATATTACCAAATACCATCGATTGTACGCTAACGGCAGTTCCCCACTCGGCAGGAATTCCTTCCATTTTGCGATACAGAATAGCACGGTCGTTCATCCATGAGTCAAACACCGAGCAAACAGCACCCCAAAGTTGCTCGTAAGCCGATTCTGGGAAATCATGTCCGGTTTGTTTTTTTACAGCCGCTTTAAATTTAGTAACCAGTTCTTTCAAATCATCTACAGAAAGTTGATTATCTAATTCAACGCCTTTAGCTTCTTTTAAATGATCCAGAATTTCTTCAAAAGGATCTGCATCATTTTTATTTTCAGGTTTCATACCTAATACCACGTCGCCGTACATTTGAACAAAACGACGGTAAGAATCCCATGCAAAACGGGCATTACCGGTTTTACGGGCCAAACCTTCAACCACAGCATCGTTCAATCCAAGATTCAGAATAGTATCCATCATACCGGGCATAGAAGCACGTGCACCTGAACGAACCGAAACCAACAATGGATTTTCTATATCTCCGAATTTAGATTTCATTAATACCTCTAAACCGGCAATTGCTTTTTCCACTTCAGGTTTTAAAAGTTCAACAACCTGTTCTTTACCCAATGCATAATATTCGGTACAAACATCAGTGGTAATAGTGAATCCCGGAGGAACCGGAACGCCAATCAAATTCATTTCAGCAAGATTTGCTCCTTTTCCACCGAGCAAATTTTTCATGTCTGCTTTACCTTCGGCCAGTCCATTGCCAAAAGTATAGACTCTTTTAGTGTTACTCATATTGAATTATTAAATTTAAAAATAGTTTTTAGTTTTTTTAGTGACG
>CAIYTJ010000438.1 GCA_903929065.1 uncultured Bacteroidales bacterium
CAATTATGAAAGGGCTGTTACGGTTACATTTGTATCCATTATTTTCGGACAATACGCAAATATTCTTTCAAGACGAACCTATGGAAATGCGTTGGGAAAATATTTATTTTCAAACAAAAAACTACTTCTGGCATTTGCAGCCTCTGTTTTTTGTGTCTTGCTGATAGTATATATACCGGTTTTTAATCTTTATTTCCATACTTCAGCTTTAAATGCTTTTGATTGGATTTTACCAATAACTACAGGAATCATTAGTTTAGCGATATTTGAAGTTAAGAAGAAAATACTCAAACGCTGAAAAGCATATTCTTTTATGACAATGAGTTGTTAATTCAATTCCATCCGCTCTTTTGATTTATTTGATGCCAAATGTGAGAATCATATAAATATTCTCTAAAATTTTGCAACAGTACCATGCACAGAAATATTGAACTTTGTTTAATGGGCTTAGATGTGCTTTCTGAATATAAGTCATAATATATCAACGAATTAAAAAATAATTTATCGATAAACGAATATAAAAACCAGCAAAATAAATAAAATACTGATTGCGCCAGATGAAGATCCATCTGCAAAAAAGGTGGACAAAGTTAGATATCTAATGGCATTAAATCAGATATGGGAAGTAAAACCGGATAAAACCAAATCAGTGGTATCGAAAAACGATTGGGTATTATGAGATATTAGCAACTATGTCATTAATCCCCTTTAGGGCGTTGGGGGGCCAAATCAAGAAACATAAACAATGAAAAAACAACAACAAAACACCATCATTATTCCCGACAAACTTACAGGGTTGACTTCTGCTAAGGTGACTGAAAAATTAGTTTCGGAAGGATTAAACATGTTGCCATCTTCCAAACCCAAAAACTTTTTTTCAATTGCGTTTGGAGTCATCAAAGAACCGATGTTTATCCTATTGGTGGCTTGCGGTAGTTTGTATTTGGTGTTGGGCGATTTGCAGGAAGGGATCATGTTGCTTTGTTTTGTTTTCGTGATCATGGGCATTGAATTTTTCCAGCAAAAGAAAACTGAAAAAGCCCTCGATGCACTCAAAGATATGGCTAGCCCGCGGGCATTGGTTATTCGTGATGGTGTTGAAATACGCATTGCAGGCGTGGAAGTGGTAACAGAGGATTTAATTATTTTGCAGGAAGGCGATCGCGTTCCTGCCGATGCAACCGTTATTCAATCGGTCAATTTACTGGCCGACGAATCCTTGCTTACGGGCGAATCCGTTTCGGTTCGGAAAAGTGATTGGGATGAAAAACTGGGGATTACACAACCCGGGGGTGATGATTTGCCTTTTGTATATTCCGGTTCCATGATTGTACAGGGCAACGGGATTGCACGGGTTACAAGTATTGGTGTAAATACCGAAATAGGTAAAATTGGCAAAGCGTTGGAAGGCGTTAAAGAAGAACCTACCCGACTGAAAAAGGAAATGGGCACGTTAGTGAAACGGGTAACCATTATTGCTGCGATACTTTGTTTGTTGGTTATTGTTGGTTTCACGCTTATACGTGGTAATCTGATCAATGGATTTTTAGCAGGAATAACGTTGGCAATGGCTATGTTGCCCGAAGAATTTCCGGTTATTCTTACTGTTTTTATGGCACTAGGAGCGTGGCGAATGTCTAAAAAGAAAGTGCTGACACGCAATCCGTCGGCTATGGAAACCCTTGGCTCGGCCACCGTGCTTTGTACCGACAAAACAGGAACGCTTACCGAAAATAAAATGACGGTGGCACAGCTCTATAACGGAAAAGATTTTGCGTTTATAGAAAAAGGCAAGTTACTACCTGATGACTTCCACGAAATTATGGAGTTTGGCATTTTATCCAGTCAGCTGAATCCCTTTGATGCCATGGAAAAAGCCATTACCGAAATGGGCAAAATGCAACTAAAAGGAACTGAACATATCCACAAAACGTGGGAAATGATAAAGGAATATCCGCTATCCAAAGAATTACTGGCAATGTCGCGGGTGTTTTCCGAAAAAAGTACAAAAGAAAAAAGCATTGCAACCAAAGGTGCACCGGAAGCCATTTTCGAGTTATGTCATTTGGACACGAAAGAAAAAAAGCGTTTGTCGGAAGCTGTTCAGGAGCTTGCATCTATTGGACTTCGCGTTTTAGGTGTAGCAAAATCAAAAATCAGTACAAAAGGATTGCCCGATATTCAACACGATTTCAAATTTGATTTTATCGGTTTGATTGGTCTGTCTGATCCTATCCGCAGTAACGTGAAAAAGGCTGTAAGCGAGTGCCATAAAGCCGGAATACGGGTGATTATGATTACCGGCGATTACCCCGTCACAGCACAACATATTGCCATGGAAATAGGACTTGAGAATCCGGAAGTTTGCATGACCGGTGCAGAATTACATGCTATTTCTGATGTGGAATTACGTCGGGAAATTAATAATATCAATGTCTTTGCCCGCGTGGTTCCCGAACAGAAACTAAAAATAGTTGAAGCATTAAAGCTTAATGGCGAAATCGTTGCCATGACAGGCGATGGCGTTAACGATGCTCCGGCACTCAAAGCTGCCAATATTGGCATTGCCATGGGGAAAAAAGGAACTGATGTGGCGCGTGAAGCTTCTTCGCTGGTATTAATGGACGACAACTTTTCATCCATTGTGGGAGCTATCCGCATGGGACGACGAATATTCGATAACCTTCAGAAATCGTTTGGATACATCTTTGCTATTCATGTTCCCATTGCCGGATTGTCATTGATACCTATATTAATTGCTCAGCTTCCCATTATTCTCTGGCCGGTTCATATTGTCTTTATGGAATTGATTATTGACCCTGCGTGTTCCATTATTTTCGAAGCCGAAAAAGAAGAAGCAAACGTAATGAACCGCCCACCCAAGAAATTGGACGAACCGTTCTTTGGAGCAAGAAAAATAATTTTTAGTTGTTTGCAGGGCGTGGGCATTCTGTTGGTTACCCTGGCAGTCTATTCGGGAGGTTTGTATTATTCTTTCGAACCCAATCAGGTTCGAGCCATGGCGTTTACAACCCTGATTGTTTCCAATATCGCCGTAATTCTGACTAATCGTTCGTGGACGGATAATATATTCAAAATCATTGCCACACCAAATAAAGCCGTTTTATGGGTAGTGGGCGGTGCAGCTTTCTTTTTGGTACTCATATTTAATGTGCCCTTTTTCCTTGAATTGTTCCAGTTTGAAAAGCTTACACTAATACAAATTCTTATTTGCATTGCAGCGGGAATATCAACTATCATTTGGTTTGAAATATACAAACTGATAGGATTAAAAAAACAACAAAATTTAATCCTCGAAAAGCATAAAGGACAAAAAAGTGTTTTATACCAATGACATGGAGAAAATTATTGATTTTTTATTCGTTTATGTAGATAAATGCCACCGAAACAAGGAAGAAGCCAGCAGTTTAAGCTTGTTGACGACGAATTTGTGGGCTTGGGAATTCATAATCGCTATGACGAATTATTAAAGTCCATGGAAAGTAAATATCTTGATTAAGAGTGTAAAACATTACTGAAAACCTTACTATGACAATTGCTTCTAAAACTTTTATTCAGCCGCTTTTCCTACTTTTTATGGTTGTTGCCGGACTGTTCTTTGCGAAAGGGTTTCTCATTCCCTTGTGTATTGCAGGTATTTTGGCTACACTCTTTTTGCCATTGTGTAAATGGATGGAAAAAAAGATACCAAAGGCACTTGCTGTAATCATCTGTTTATTAGTACTGTTGATAACAATCGCCGGAGTGGGTGTGCTGCTTACATGGCAAATAAATGAATTGACTAAAGATTTTTCCATGCTGTCGGAAAAAGTCGTTGAAATTGTCAATCGCATGCAACGATACATTTTTACTAATTTTGGAATTACTCCTAAAAAGCAGTCGCAGTTGCTGGGTAATGAGGAACTTTCCATAACCGGCATTATGCAGTTTGTGGCGGGTTCGCTCGCATCTGTTATTACCAATTTTATACTGGTTTTGGCTTATATTTTTTTATTTCTCTATTTCCGGACACATATCAGATGTTTTATCCTTAAACTTATTCCTCAGGCCCAACAAGACGAAATAAAAAAAATGCTTTCGAGCATTACAAACGTATCGCAACAATACTTGCTGGGTCTTACAAAAATGATTGTATGTCTTTGGATTATGTATGGCATTGGTTTTAGCCTGATAGGCGTGAAGAATGCGCTTTTCTTTGCCATACTGTGTGGATTGTTGGAAATTGTTCCTTTTATTGGTAATCTGACAGGAACCACACTTACCGTATTGGTTGCTGTTGTGCAAGGAGCCGGATTGCCTTTAGTGGCAAGTATTATTGGCGTTTACATGCTTGTACAACTTATTCAGGAATGGATATTGAGCCCACTGATTTTAGGACCGCAAGTAAAAATAAATGCATTTACAACCATTTTAGCATTGGTTCTTGGAG
>CAIYTJ010000439.1 GCA_903929065.1 uncultured Bacteroidales bacterium
TAATTATGAAAAAATATCTTTATATTTTTTTAGTTTTAAATTTAGTTATCAATACATTATATTCTCAAAACAACACCAAATACGTTAATGTTTTTATAGGAACAGATGGTACAGGTCATACTTACCCCGGACCTTCTATGCCTTTTGGAATGGTGCAACCCGGACCAGACAATCGTGAAACCGGATGGAATCACACCAGCGGATATCAATTTCAGGACACTTTATTGTTAGGTTTTTCTCAAACGCGTTTCAATGGCACCGGAATTAACGAAATGGGTGATATTCTGCTTTTGCCTTTTGTTGAAACATTAGATAAAACGCTGAAAAACGGGTATTTTAAAAACACTGAGAAAGCTAGTGTGGGTTACTATTCAGTCACTAAAAAAGATGATGTAAAAGTTGAATTAACCTGCTCGGAGCGGGTAGCTTTTCACCGGTATACCTTTCCAACATTGGATGCTAACGTGTTGGCAGATTTTCAGCATGGGTTAAGATTTATGACTGATAGTCTGGTTTTAAACAGCAATGTAAAAATTGAAGATAATCAGACCATTTCAGGCTTTTGCCACACTAAAAACTGGGTCGAAAGAACGTATTATTTTGTGGTAAAATTTGATCAGCCTTTCCTGAAATACGAATTACTTTCCAAAAAACAAAAAGAAAATGCTCCGAGATATAGTTTATCTTTTAAACTGGACAATAATAGAAGTTTAAAGGTAAAAGTTGCTCTGTCAACAGTTAGCGTGGAAGGTGCAAAACTGAATTTATCTGCAGAAATACCGCATTGGGATTTTGAAAAAACGATGGAAAATGCTGCAAATGAATGGAAGAAATATCTTGGAAGAATTGAAATTGAAGCCAATCAAAAACAAAAAGAAATTTTTTACACTTCGCTGTATCACTTTTTTTTACAACCTTCGAATATAGCTGACGTTGATGGCAGATACCGCGGTGCAGACAATAAAATTTCCATTGCTCCAAACAAAGAATATTATTCAACACTTTCTATTTGGGATATTTATCGGGGTGCTTTTCCGTTACTGGAGATTATTGCACCCGAAAGAGTGGACGGAATCATTCGTTCGTTGCTTTTGCACCATAAAGCGGCCGGGTTTTTGCCAATTTGGTCGGCGTGGGGTCAGGATAATTATTGTATGATTGGAAATCATGCCATACCTATGATTCTGACTGCCGTAAATAATGGTTTTACTGGTTTTGACAAAGTTGAAGCATTGAAAGCAATGGTTGAAACATCCACCAAAAGTCATATCAATTCCGACTGGGAATTATACAACAAATATGGCTATTATCCGTTCGATAAAATTGATAATGAGGCAGTTTCACGAACACTCGAAAGTGGTTACGACGATTGGTGTGTGGCAGAAATGGCATCGAAATTGGGTGAAAAATCTACAGCTGAAACTTTTTACAAACGTGCCAAGTATTATAAAAATCTATACAATCCGGCAACCAACATGTTTCAGGGAAAAGACACAAAAGGCAATTGGCGAGTTCCGTTTGATCCATTACAAGCCACTTCGCCCATGAATAATCCGGGTGATTATACCGAAGCCAATGCCTGGCAGTACTTTTGGACTCCGGCTCAGCACGATATTGAAGGTGTAAAAAAAATATTGGGTGGAAATGAAGCATTTACGAAACAATTAAATGATTTTTTCAGCATTGAATCACCCAATCCTAATAAATTTTTAGGTCAGGAAGCCATGATTGGTCAGTATGCTCATGGAAATGAACCCGACCATCACGTTTTGTATTTATATGCTTTTTCGAATATGCCAAAAACTGGTCAGAAATATATTCACAAAATTGTAAATGAATTCCACAATAAGACACCTAACGGTTTGATTGGCAATGACGATTGTGGTCAAATGTCAGCCTGGTATATACTTTCATGTCTTGGATTTTATCCGGTTAATCCGGCAACCGGCAATTTTGTATTAGCCGCTCCACAGGTGAAAAAAGCGGTAGTTCATTTACCAAAAGCAAAGGAATTTATTATTGACACCAAAAATTATACAGCTGAAAATATCTATTTCGAAAAATCATATCTAAATGATAATCTGATAATTGAGCCATTTATCAACTATCAGAAAATTATGAAAGGTGGACACTTGGTTTTCGAAATGA
>CAIYTJ010000440.1 GCA_903929065.1 uncultured Bacteroidales bacterium
GTGAATCTTCTGCAATATGAAAAAACCGTTCAATGGCAAACTGTCCTAAATCGAGTCTGCTATCTTTAGTATAAATCAGCGAATAAGTGGCGTCCGATTTTGAGGCAATTTTGCGAATGGTTTCACTGCTTTGAATCGAATCAATTTTAATAACTTCGCAGCCAGGTGCATCAATTTCATTCCCTTCTTTTACCAGTAAAAAGATGCCGGAAACCAGTGACGAAAGCTTTAATTGCTTTACGGTTTCACTGGCAGTCAGTGCATCGTTGCAGGCAACGAAACAATTTATTTTTTTCATAAATAATAATTGGTACAGCCTGCATTCATATGATTACAGACTATCTTTTATGGTTTCAATATATTCAACAATACTATCAGCAGCCGATCTTGTGGTGAGTGTAATGGAGCTCATACTGGTGGCTCCGCCATAGTTGCAATCCACGCATTTGTCACCCGATTTACATTTAAATTGAACTGAGTAATCACTTTTGTTAGAAACGGCTATCACGTTGATTTCTTTTAATTTCACCTTACAGGTTATGTCTCCGTCTTTGTTTATCCAGGTGAGGATGTCAGTCTTTTTATTATAAGTAAAGTGGCGGATATACGGATCGTTGTTCACACAAAGTTTGTTTATGTTGTCAATTAATGATTTAAAATCGCTTTGTTCGGACACTTCTGCAATCGTCGTGGTACTAACCGGTTCAGTAGTGTCTAATTTTTTAAGTTCTGCGACAATTTTATCAGCAATATCTTTGTTAGTTATAGTAATTGAAGTGAGCTTGAGCGCTCCACTGTAATCGCTGGAGACACATTTAGAGCCGTCCTTGCACGAGAAAGACACATAATAATCACTGCCGCTGCTGGATTCTGCGTAAATGTTGACATCCTTCACATATACTTTACAGGTAATGTCTTTATCATTTGTAATCCAGCTTAATTTACCGGAAGTCGGTTCGTAGGAGAAAGACCGTTTGTACGGATCGAAAAGTTTGGTGAAATTATTCACTTTATCAATAATTGCCTGCCACGAAACTGTGTTGGTTTTAGGAACAGCGCTGGTAGTATTGTTAATTGATAGAATCTCATCAACAATTTTTCCTGCTATTTCTGCGTCGGTTACTGTTATGGAAGTCGTCTCCACATACGGTCCTCCATAACTGCAGGCAATGCATTTAGATTTTTCATTACAAGTAAAAGTTACGTATGAATTTGCACCTGATTTTCCGGGATCGGCAGCTACTTTTATATTACTTAAAACTGCCTCACAGATAATATCTCCGTCATCTGTAATCCATTTTAGTTTGTTGGTGGAAGATTCGTAAGTGAAAATTCGTTTGTAAGGATCATAATTCTTCGTGTAATTATTTATCCGGTCAATTTTAGTTTGCCAGTTCTGGGCAAATCCGGTCAGGGTCGACAGGCAAAAAAGCAAAATAAGAACTTTTAGTTTCCACATAATTTTCAAATATTAAAGGTTAAACATAAATTGCACAATATCATTGAGTTCATATTGATTAGCTTAAACAAGTATTCTAAATTTTATTTGCAGAGATTTTTTGACTTTCCTGAGTTCAAAAGTAATCATTTTTATATAACTTTCAAAGAAATTAAAGCGAATATGTGAAAATTGATTTTATCGTTATTCTTTGGTTGGGTCAATGATTTTATGTTATTTTGTAGAAGAATTCAAGCAACAATCAGAAAATTTACACGAACTATGATATTAATTGCAGACAGTGGATCGACTAAAACACATTGGTGTATCGTAAAAAACGGTGAGATTTTACAGGAAATTTTTACTGATGGAATAAATCCTTTCTATCAAACCGATATGGAAATAATCGGCCTGGTGGATACGCAATTAATACCAAACCTTCAATATTCTGAATTTGAAAAAATTCATTTTTACGGTGCAGGTTGCTCATTTCCTGAGAAAAAATTATTGGTGAGTCAGGCTTTGGTGCGGTTTTTTGTCAATTCCCTGATTGAAATTCAAAGCGATTTGCTTGCTGCGGCCCGTTCATTGTTTCAGCTCGAAAAAGGAATTGCCTGCATTCTGGGAACCGGTTCTAATTCCTGCTATTACGATGGAAAAGAAATTATACAGAACGTTTCGCCACTTGGTTATATTCTTGGTGATGAAGGAAGTGGAGCGGTTTTGGGGAAATTACTAATGGCAGATTGTCTGAAAAATCAGTTGCCGGAATGGTTGACTGAAAAACTGCTTGATGAATATGAATTGACCCCTGCGATAATTATGGAAAACGTTTATAAGAAACCGTTTCCAAACCGTTTTCTGGCTAAATTCACTCCTTTCATTCTGGAACACATTGAAGAACCTTCTATATTTAATCTTGTATATGATTGTTTTGATGCCTTTCTGGTTCGCAATGTACTTCAATATCCTCTCGAAGATATACAAGTTGGTTTTGTTGGCTCAATTGCCCATTATTTCCGTGACACACTTGAAATTGTGGCTTCCGAAAGAGGAATTCAGATTTCCGAAATCATTCAAAATCCAACGAAAGGATTGGTGGAATTTCATGCATCTACTGTCATTTTATAACCTGCAGAATTCAGTTGATACAGAATAGATTTTTTTATGGTAAGATTAGATTTTCAAAAACTCTAAAAAATAAAAAGCCCGGAATTTGTTCCGGGCTTTTTTTGCATTTAATTATAAAAGTTTCGAAATATGTTCTTCGAGTTTTATCAAATCTTTGGTAAAGTTTCGGATTCCTTCGGCCAGTTTTTCTGTGGCCATAGCGTCTTCATTCATCATCCAGCGGAATGCTTTTTCATCCAAATGAATGGCAGTTCCTTCTGACGATTTCGATTGTTCTGCGTCAAGCTTTTTCACTAGTACCGCTTCGGTCCATTCAAGTTCTTTGAGCAGGGATGGCGAAATGGTCAATGCATCACAACCAGCCAACTCAAGTATTTCGCCCGTGTTCCTAAAGCTGGCTCCCATTACAATGGTATTGTACCCAAACTTTTTATAGTAATTATAAATTTCTTTTACAGACTTTACGCCCGGATCTTCAGGTGCTGGAATTTCAGTAACTCCGAGATCTTTTTTATACCAGTCCAGAATACGCCCAACAAATGGTGATATAAGCGTTACTCGTGCCTCAGCGCATCTTACAGCTTGTGCAAACGAGAAAAGCAACGTCAGGTTGCAATGGATTCCTTCTTTTTCAAGCTGTTCCGCCGCATTAATTCCTTCCCAGGTGGAAGCGATTTTTATCAATATCCGTTCGCGCGAAATGCCGTTTGCTTCGTAAAGTGCAATCAGTTCATGCGCTTTGGCAATGGTGGCTTCGGTATCAAACGAAAGCCGCGCATCCACCTCAGTAGAAACCCGTCCGGGAACAATTTCGAGTATTTTCAATCCAAAATTCACTGCCAGTTTGTCCATGGCCTTGCTCAGCTGAACCGTTTTATCGGTCGAAAGGCTTTTGGCAAATTGAATGGCATCTTCAATCAGTGCATTGTATTTCGGGTCTTGCGAAGCAGCGTAAATCAATGAAGGATTAGTTGTGGCATCGATGGGTTTGTAGGCAATCATTGAAGCAAAGTCGCCCGTATCGGCCACAACTTTTGTATGCATTTTGAGTTGTTCCAGTAAGTTCATAATATTGATTTTTAGTATTCAGTAATATAAACTAACTGATTTGAAAGGGGTTTTGTTCGAAAAAATAAGAAAAAATCAGTCAGACATTTTAATTTTTCACACAACGAATAGACATTCCTGCCCAAAGGTTGCAAGGTGCGCGTTGAACTGTACTAAGTGAATTCATTAATGACCAATTGTATGCAGTAGTGTCTGATACCGATGATGAACTCCACCATGCTCCTAATGAATCTATTTTTGTGAACGATGTTCGTTCATTTAACCGCCAACCGCCAGGAAGCGCCCCAAATCCTGAACTATTATTTAAAGCAAGATTATTCCCTAATGCAGAATTTATACGAGATGAAATCCAATAATTTTTAGAAGCCAGTATTTTAGCGAGTGAACCTGAAACATAATTTAATTGTGAAACACTTTCTTCGAGCGTAAACCATTCGTCATTGGTTGGGATATGCCAACCTTTAGGAGCCAACTTCCCTGTTTTTACAGCATACCAATTATACAATGCACCAAAAATTGGGTTATAGGTGCTTGAATCATTTTTGTACCAGCAATATGCAGGAGTTATTTGATTTCTCCACATAGCACTATCAGAAACCAAATTTATTGATGTGCTGTCTCTGAAACGGGTTACTTTTAAATTTTCAATCATCCATGTTTGTTTGCCAATGGTTACTGTGTTGTAAACGTTTCCATCCACATCAGTAACCGTACCTCCAAAAACAGGTTCAATAACTTTATAACAACCTGTGACTGTTATAATCGTTAAACAAAATATTACCAGATATAAAACACGAAACCTTTTCATGATTCATTATTTAAACAAATATCCTAATCCCGTTCAAAGTTAAGAACAAATTTTTAATCAACAATTTCCTTCTTCGATTTAAACTGATAAAACAGTAAATAAATCACTCCGAATGTAACTGACATGTCGGCCACATTTAAAATGCCTGTTCGTAATGAACCAATGCCAAAATTAAGGAAATCAACTACCCTGAAATTGTTGAACAACCGGTCGATTAAATTACCCAATCCGCCGCCAATGATACTTACAAAAACAATAATGGTTCGTTTATCGGTCAATTTGAACGCGCAATAATAGAGCCCGTACAAGCAACCCATAATCGGGATTATCAGCAACGTAATATATTTAATTGCATCCGGCCAGTTGGAACCTATGCTGAGAAAAGCTCCACGGTTTTCGGCATATTCCAATACAACCGTGTTATAAAAATATGATAGCATTTCCCGTCCCTGCAAGTAATTTTCAGCAAGCAGTTTAGTAATCCTGTCCAGCGAATAATTAATCGCCAAAACCACAAATGTAAGCAGAACTTGTTTTTTTCGTGTCATCTTTTTATTTTTTTCTCCCTCTCCTCTGGAGAGGGTTGGGGTGAGGTCTATAACGTCTTCCTTTTCAACCAAACCTGATATGAATTGACCATATTTTGCCAAAGCACATATGCTCCCGGACCGATTGAAGCAATAGGATTCAGGTACATTTGAGCCATCCAAATGGCCAGAATCGTATTCTTCTGTCCCAAACCTTGTCCGCCGGCAATGGTGTCATTGTAGTGTTTTCCAAGACCACGTCCAACTAAAAACTGGCTGACACAAACCACCAACGCACATAATGCTACTCCAATTTCCAGCAAAATACTCGAATTGTTTTGTTTCACAATAAATTCAACCGTTCTTCCGGTAACAACTACGAGCGAAAACGACCAGACATAAAAGGCCAATCCGGAATAAGAACCAATTTTATCGGTAACAGCCGGCGTTACTTTTCGCAGAAACATAGCCAGGGCAAAAGGAAAAATCAACAATACAAAAACCCGTTGACCAATGGCCATAAACGAATCGAAGAATGGCAAAGTCTGATTATTTCCGACAAATGAAAAAATAACCGGTGCTGCCACTGCCACACAAATATTGATCAGCAAACTATAAGCTGTCACTCCGGCGATATTCCCTTTCAACATGCCTGTCACAACCGGTGCAGCCGTTCCTGTGGGAGCCAGCACGCAAACCATGGCGCCTTGTGCCAACACAGTATTTATCGGATTGAGCAACAGAAAAACTCCGATACTTCCGCCCAACTGCACTAAAACTAACCATAAATGCAGCCACGAAACACGGATTTCTTTGAGCTTCAGGTTGCAATAAGTCAGGAATAACATAATAAATATGAGGTACGGTGTGCAAAACGACAATGCTCCGGCAGGTTTGTAAAAAATGGCGCCCAGCAGCATCGAAAGGGGCATCATATAAGGTTTTATCTTTTTAAGCATGAATTGAAATTCGGATTGAAAGCGCAAAAGTACAAAGAATTAGCGGTTTTGTATAAGGTCTTATAACAAATAAATCCCCCGATAAAAAATTACCGGAGGATTTACAATAACTGAATATTTTTCAGATTGGGAAATATGCACCTATTGAATACAGGAGAATAACGTTTGAATTAGGCATGCTGCTTGGCCATGCCGGTCCATGTTCCAATACATAACCTAATCCTATTTGTGCTGTAAACCATCTGGGAGCTCTGTAGACAAAAGTTGGTCCCAGAATACTTTGAGTATAACTTGGTCCAAAACCCTGATGCCAGTATTGTAAAGACAAAAAAGAACTATGGATTGATGGTTTAAAATGATAATTAATTCCTGCTCCAATACCAAACAGACCCAATCCAAATTGAAGTCCGGTTTGTTTTGACATTAGCGTTTCGAAATCACCTCCAATTAATGACCCACCACCCTGAAGGACTCCAAGAGTAAGACTTCTGGTTTTTTCACCAGATTGATTCTCTATCACCTGACTGAATATTCCACTCGATATGCAAAGAAAGAAAAAGCCAATTATTAATTTTCTCATATGTACAATTTTAAAGTATTGATATTTCTAATTACTGTATGAAAAGCAAAAGTAATTAAAAAAATACAAATATTAATGTTTCACACAAAATTTTTTTGACTGATTTTACTCAATATTCTGGGGCAATTCTTTAATGGTATTTATCCGGTCGGAAGTCTTATGTAGTTTTGTCAGAAATTCATTGATGTTGTCCTGATAATCCACCAGATAATCAGGATGCAGTTTTTTTGTTACCAGCGAAATCAGTTTTTTGAGCAACAATCCCACTTTGTAATCATATCCCGAAAAACGTGCCCCAAAAATCTTACCTTTATGTTGAAACTGTTTTTCCAACACGTAAACTACCAAATCAGCTTCCAGTTTTTTACTTTTTGTTTCAATGGTGAATTCTGAAATTCTTTTCGTGCAGGCATTCAACTGTTTTACCAACTGGTGTTGAATAGTTCGCCCCTTAAATTCTTTTTCAAAAAGTTTATCAATATCTTCTTTGGCTTCCTCATAAAGCGTGAATTCACCATTGTCTCTATCCAGAAAATTCACCAGTAAAAACTCGTAATTATAGCGCTTGGCGGCCAACTTCAACACAATATCCACCAACTCTTTTTTAGAAAGTTCAGTGATTTGTTCTCTTAGAATAGCTTTATCACGGGGCATAAAATATAGAAAATTTTATTGCAAATATAGCTAAAAATTACAGCTGTAGCTTTTTTTGTCGGTGGATTGATAAAATCTGACTATTTCAATTTTGATCAGAAACGAATTTCAACGTTTAATTTGCAGAATTTAATGGCTATTTTAAGTGATTCACCGGATTTTGTTTTTGAAATCAGGTATTTTAAGTATTTTTGTTCTGAAATAGCATACAACCTATTTACAAAATAATCAATTTCACCCTGAATAATTAATTTAGAAATTATGAACGAAACATTATTAATCACCACGAGTAATACGCTGGAAGGTTACCGGGTAGTAAAACAATTGGGACTGGTGCGCGGCATCACCGTTCGCTCACGCAGCATTGTGGGCAATATTGCCGGAGGTTTTATGACTAATTTTGGCGGGAAGAGCGTTATCTACACCGAACTGTGCGAAAATGCCCGGGAGGAAGCGTATCAGCTAATGATGCAACACGGCCGCGAAATGGGATGCAACGCCATTATCAATATGCGTTATGATGCCAATGAAGTGATGGACGGTGTAACCGAAGTGCTTGCCTATGGCACTGCCGTGGTGGTGGAGAAAATCGACTAATGATTACACGGGATTGATTGCACGACAATCAATCCCGTTATCTTTCTATATAGGAATGTCAACTTTACAAACCCGAATGCCCGCATTATATATCGGGATGACAACTTGAAAGACCGGAATGCTCGCATTACACATCCGAATGTTAACTTTACAAGTGCGGAAGTCAACTTTACAGACCCGGGTGTCCGCTTTACACATCCGAATGTAAACTTTACAAACAGGAACGCCAACTTTACACATCGGGATGCAGATTTTACAAACCCTTGTGCCCGCATTACACATCAAGATGTAATCTTTTCAGACCCGGTTGCCCGCGCTATTCATCGGGATGCAGAATTTACAGACCCGAATGCCGCCATTATTCATCAGGTTGCAGACTTAACAAACCCAGGTGCCCGTATTATTTATCAGATTGCAGACTTTACAGACGGGAGTGCCAACTCAATAAACAGGGACATCTTCTTAATTCGTCGGAATACCCCTCAATAAACGGTTTTAACAATACTGTATGTTGGAATAAAATGATTTGCAAAAAAATCTTTCAATTTTGCTAAAAAAAAGGTCAATTTTTTTTGGATTGTCAAAAATAATTTTTTAGTTTTGCACCGTTAACTAAACAGATGCATTTAAAAAATTTATTACAATGAACATCATTCAAAATTCAGTACTAGCTTCGTACGATCTGATGATTATTGAAGCCAAAAAAGATTCAGTAGCAACGGCTCTGATTCCTAATTTTCAAAAAGGGATGACCCGGTTGGAAGAGATTAAAAATGAAATTGAAGGTCTGGCTGTAGAACAGGCAAAAGACCTCACGGGTATCACCGATGACAAAAAAGCAACGCTGGACCATTTGTCGGCTGATCTTATTGACGTAGCGGGAGCCCTTCACTCGTATGCCAATGGCAAAGGCGACAACATTCTGATGGCAAAAGTGGACTACAGAACGAATCGCGTTCACACCATGAAACAGGCCGACATCATTCATGCTTCGGGCATTGTGCTGGAAGAAGCCGGAAAAGTACCTGCTGAAGCATTGGCCGACGAAGGCATCACTGCCGAAGAAGTGGCCGGTTTCACTGCGGACTACAATCACTTCAAAGGCGTTACAAGCAGCAAACGGGAGGCTATTATCGACCGCACTGACCACACCGACCGCATTGCCGAACTCTTTGCCGAAGCCGCCGACCTGAAAAAAAACACGCTCGACCGGCTTGCTACCCAGTTTCAACGCAAAGCGCCCACGTTCTACAACAAGTACAAAGCGGCTGCTACGGTTATTCACAAACACACTTCCAAACCGGCTGCACCTGCAAATGGGAAAGTGTAAAGCTCTCAAAAAAAACCTTTTCCAAAGTTTAGTGCTTTGGAAAAGGTTAGAAATTGTAACATTTACTTTCATATATTTTTTAAACACCAGGATGAAAAAGGTTCACCAAATAATTATTGTTGCAATTCTAGTTACAACTTATGTAGGTTGTGTTTCAAAAAAATCAATATCCAAATCAAAAGATACAAATAATGTTGTGACATTAAAAGGAGTCGGAGATTCGTTTAGAGAGAAAGAATACTTTTTGTATAATCAATTGGAAACAAATAAAACAAGTTTTTTTAATGATGAATGGCTACATATAAGCAGAAAATTGGTGATTAAAGATTTTGGCGATGAGTATTTAAAAAGTGATACAATTATTATTGTTGAATCTTTTTGTTCTGTTTTGGCAAAATATACCAGTTCTATATATTCTTCCTTTGACAAAACTATAAAAGAGTACGAAACATTTAATAACCCCAATGACTCCTTTAAACCTATTGTGACTAAAAAGAATAAAAAAGGAGATGTAATAATTAGTTCTGTAATAAATGGAAATCTTAAAGAGTTAATAGAAGAAAACAGCAAACATAAAATGACACCTGAGACAGATTATCTAATTTCAATGTTTTTCAAAATGAATGGAAAATACGAATATAAATTTAAACAAACTGTAAGATAGAACTTCAGTCAATTAATAAAAACCCAAATTATATCACCCAAATCAACCCCATGGTCACTCCCGAACAACTCGAATCCTGCAAAAAATGTTTTAATATCCGCTACGACGGCAATGGCGAAATAATCTGCCGATATACCAACAAGGCACCCGATTTCAGAGAAAGGTGCATACTATTTGATAGCGCTTATAAATCGGAAGACGCCAGCGTCTTCGACGAATTCGAAGCCGAAAGAAACTTAGCCAGTGCCGGAAACTGGACACGGTTTGCCAATTACCTGATTGATGTGATTGGAATGTATATCTTCATTATTATATTGGGTGTAATCATGTACGTTCTTTCCGATCTGGTAGGTTCGCCGTCAACCGGTTGGTTAAATGATGTGGGTACACTCATGAGTTACTTAATTACGTTTTTATCGGGTATGATTTATTACACCTTGATGGAATACTTTACGGGTGGCCGGTCGTTGGGAAAACTTATTACCAAAACAAAAGTGATTACGCTTGATGGCGATAGACCCGATTTCAGAACCGTACTAATTCGCTCGTTATGCCGTCACATTCCTTTCGATAGTCTTTCATTTTTTGGATCGACCGATGCCGGTTGGCACGACTCTATTTCCAAAACAAGAGTAGTGAAAATATAGGTGTTGCGATAGAAAATAATGTTGTAAACAACCACCTCAACTTTTTCGATACTAAACATTCCCGAATAGCAGGCGTTTCTATATAAAACTCATTTTATATGGAAAAGTCTGTTTTAGTTATCGGCGGCACCGGCTACCTCGGCGGCAAAGTGATTGATGATTTGCTGCGGCGGGGTGTAAGAGTAAGCGCGATGGTTCGCGAAGGTTCTCCTGCCAAAGCGCTCGAAGCAAAAGACGTCCGCATTGTCCGTGGCGATTTGACCCGCGCCATCACCCTGTTACCCGTGTTGAAAGATATGGATGCGGTGATTTCCACTGCCATCGGATATTCCCAGCGAAAAAAAGGCGACTCGCTGCAGTCAGTCGACGATGCCGGCAACCGCAACCTGGTGGATGCCATCAAGCAATCGAGTGTGAAGCGGTTTGTTTTCACCAGCATTCTTACCGCCGACAAAGCCGTGAATGTGCCGCATTTCCACCAAAAGAAACTGATTGAAGATTACATGGATGAGAAAGGAATTTCGTACGTGTCGTTGCGGCCGGGTGCCTTTCTGGATCAAAATCCCGCACGCGATCAACTGGCAATTAGCCTCAAACAAGGCAAAATCAAAGCAATAGGGTCTGATTCTGCAAAATGGACGTATATCCTCACCGAAGATTTGGCGCGCTATCTGGCCACCGCAGCCATCGATGAAACGATTCCTCCCGGCAAAATTGATATTGGCATGACCGAACCGCTCAACGCCGAAATGATAGCGCAATTTGCCACCGAATACACCGGCAAACCGGTAAAAGTGAGTACAACTTCGTGGTTTGTAATGAACACGATGTTCTCATTTATCGGATTTTTCAAACCGTTTATGAAAGATATGAAGAACATGTTTGTCTACTTTCTTTCCGGAGATTATGTGGCCGACACCTCGCTGCAAAAGAAATATTTTGGCGATGTGCCCACTGTAAAAGATTCGTTATTTCGATATTTTGAACAAATCGGCTTGAAAGAGAAACAATAAAATTCCCCGGCAATCTAAAAATAAAGTGGAGCGCAATATTGATAAAATATTGCGCTTTTTTTGTCTCTGCTAAATCCAAACCCACCATTCATTTCGTCTAAATTAAAAACAAAATAAACGTAAGTATTTTCCATGTTTAGAGTCAATACTAGTAAGTTCTCAAACATGAAAAAATCAACAAACCAAACAATTAAAAAAATTCATAAAATGAAAAAGTTAATGATTTCTTTCGTACTCGTTATGTCCTTCTTATTTGTAAATGGACAAAACATTTCCGGAAAATGGAACGGTTCTTTGAACCTTCGGGGAAAACAGTTGAAAATTGCTTTCAACATCTCTAAAACGCTTAATGGTGATTATAAATCAACCATGGACAGCCCTAATCAAAATGTGTACCGTATGGCAACTACCACTACTACGCTGAAAGATTCAATTCTTACTATTCAGATTGAAAAAGCCGGGATTGAATTCGTTGGAACTATGAATGCTGCAGGTAAGTTTGTCGGTGTATTGAAACAATCGGGTGAATTATTCCCGTTGGAATTGCAGGACAGCAAGGCGTCTAAAAGAATTGCAACTAATTCTATTGAACCGGATAATTTGTGTTTTTCCGTTATGTTCAAGCCAGGTAATTTTGATATTAATTAAAAGATAAAGCGTCTAATCACGATCAAAACCTTGTAAAAATACATTGATATTTTTACAAGGTTTTTTGTTAGGAATTAATTCAAAATCATTCAGCTAATACCCAATTTCCTGTCATTTCTCATTTTCCTTTCTTTTTTGTATATTTGCATTTTATCCGAAATTGGAGTAAAAGTGTAAAATCAAAGCATGCTATTTTCTGAAATCATTGGCCAGCAAGACATTAAAAAGCGTTTCATCCGGACTGTAAGCGAACAAAGGATTCCGCATGCTCAACTTTTACGCGGACCTGAAGGCATCGGGAAATTGGCTCTGTCCATTGCTTATGCACAATATATTTGCTGCGAAAACCGGACTGCAACAGACTCGTGCGGCGTTTGTCCTTCGTGTGTGAAATACCGGAAAATGGCGCATCCCGATTTGCATTTTGTGTTTCCGGTTATTAAACCGGCAGGTCGGCAAACGGTGGTTTGTGATGATTTTATTGCTGATTTTCGGAAAATAGTTTTGGAAAAAATGTATTTCAGCGTGAATGAATGGTATGCCGAAATCTCGGGCGATGCCAAACAAGGGTTAATTTATTCGAATGAAAGCGAGGAAATTATCCGAAAACTGAGTTTGAAAACGTACGAATCGGAATATAAAATCATGATCATTTGGCTGCCGGAAAAAATGCACGAAACGTGTGCCAACAAATTGTTGAAAATTTTGGAAGAACCACCCGAAAAAACGGTTTTTTTGATGGTTTCAAACGAACCGGACCAATTGATTTCAACCATTCTTTCAAGAACCCAGCACGTTCATATTCCACGGTTGAGTGAAGACGAAATCAGCACTGCGTTGCTTCGGAACAATGACCTGGATATTGAACCCGATGACGCAAAATATGCCGCTCACATTGCCAATGGAAGTTATTTGAATGCACTTTCGGTGTTAAGCGAAGGCGATGAAAATAAACAAAATTTCGAACGGTTTGTAATGATTATGCGTCTGGCATGGCAGGTTGGCAATAAAAAAGACCATGCTTCGTTGAAAACATTGCGTAAATGGTCAGACGAAATGGCCATGGCTTCGATGGGTCGCGAACGGCAAAAAAATTTCCTGAGTTATGCCCAACGCATGACGCGCGAAAATTTTATCCGGAATATGAAACAACCGGAATTGAATTATTTGACTTCGTTGGAAGCTGAATTTTCACACAAATTTTCACCGTTTATCAACGAACGGAATGTGGAAGATTTGATGGCTGAATTTGCTTTGGCCGAAAGACAAATTGAACAAAACGTGAATGCAAAAATGATTTTCTTTGATTTAGTGCTGAAAGTCATTATGTTGCTAAAAAGATAGTTGTCAGTGAAAAGTTTGTAAAGTGATGATACTTTCAAACTTTATGAACTTTTAAAACTTTATGAACTAAAAAATGGATTATAGACTAGATACCGGCGGTTGCCGAATGAATAAAAAGGGTTGCAACCGCAATTCTACCCAAAAACTGAGCACATTCGACTGGATGTGCGACTTACCTGAAACACAGAAAGATACTGACTTCATTGAGGTTCAGTTTAAAAACACACGCAAAGGCTATTTTTTGAACAGCACTAAAATTCCGCTAGAAAAAGGGGATGTTGTTGCTGTTGAATCATCTCCGGGCCACGATATTGGCGAAGTAACGCTGGTTGGTCGATTGGTGTTGTTGCAAATGAAAAAATACAATGTCAATCCTGAAAAGATCGAAGTGAAGCGTGTGTATCGCAAAGCCAAGGAAACGGATTTGGAAAAATTTCAGGAAGCCAAAGGTAAGGAACAGGCAACAATGATAAAAGCACGCCAGATTGCTGAAAGCCTGAAACTGAATATGAAAATCGGTGATGTGGAATTTCAGGGCGATGGTAATAAAGCAATTTTCTATTATATTGCTGATGAGCGCGTTGACTTTCGTCAGTTGATTAAGGTTTTTGCTGAAACTTTCCGTGTAAGAATTGAAATGAAACAAATCGGTGCCCGCCAGGAAGCCGGACGAATTGGTGGAATCGGACCTTGTGGGCGCGAATTGTGTTGCTCAGGTTGGATGACAAATTTTAATTCGGTTTCGACCAGTGCGGCTCGTTATCAGGATATTTCGCTGAACCCGCAAAAGCTTGCAGGTCAGTGTGCAAAACTGAAATGTTGCATGAACTTCGAGCTTGATTCGTACATGGATGCACTGAAAGATTTTCCATCGAAAGAGATTCAACTTGAAACGCTGGACAATACCTATTATCATTTCAAAACCGATGTTTTCAAAGGTTTGATGTCCTATTCGACTGCACCAAATTTTGCCGCTAATATCAAGACAATCAGTGCAAAAAGGGCAAAGGAAATTATTGCCATGAACAGAAAAGGTTCAAAACCGGAAATTCTTGACGATCAAATGGAAGAAGCCGAGAAACCGGTTATTGTGGATTATGAAAATGGTGTTGGTGAAGGAAGTCTGACACGTTTTGATTCGAATAAAAAGAAGTCGAATCATAAAAATAAACGACCAAATAATAATCGACCGGTTTTGAATAAACCCAATCAAACTGAGAGCGGAAACAATGCACCAAGATTCCAAAAACCGATTAAAAAAACCGATAACGGGACGAATACCAATGAAAAATAGTTTATTAATTCTGCTTTTTAGTTCGTTGTTTTTGACCGGTTGTATCAATAACGACGTCTATCTGAAATACAAAACTATCACCACAAACGGTTGGAATAAAGATAGTTTGTGTACTTTTGATATTCAGATTAAAGATACAACTGCAAGCTATAATTTGTATGTAAATATAAGAAACAGAGGAGAATATCCGTATCAGAATCTGTGGCTTTTTTTATCAAAAATGTCACCAGATAGTACATTGATTAGAGATTCAATTGAGTGTTATTTGGCAGATAAACGTGGAAAATGGTTGGGTACGGGAATTGGTTCAGTATTGGAAATGCCCGTGTTGTATCAGCAAAAGGTGAAATTTAGCAAAGCAGGAAGATATCAGTATAAAATTACCCATGGCATGCGCGATTCTGTGTTGATTGGCATAAACGACATTGGGATGCGGGTGGAAAAAGTCAAATGATTTTTTTATTGACGATTTTGGATTTCAGATTGCTAATTAAACTGTAAAAATATCCAATCGTAAATCATAAATTTTAAAATCGTAAATATAAGAGGTGGGCAAAAATAAACTGGCAAAATTTGCCGAAATGGAAGAATTTCCGCATGTTTTTCAGGTTTCGTCGCATGCGGTTCGTGAAGGTGAATCCTTTGAAATGAAAGGAAAATGGAACGAATTATTTTTCAAAAACAATCATCCGATAGTGCTCGAATTGGGCTGTGGTAAAGGCGAATACACAGTTGGTTTGGCTGAACTTTTTCCTGATAAAAATTTCATTGGTGTCGATATAAAAGGTGCAAGGCTCTGGACAGGAGCCAAGCAATCATTTCAGGCAAAAATGAAAAACGTGGCTTTTCTACGGACAAATATAGAAATGATTCATCATTTTTTTGCTGAGAATGAAGTGAGCGAAATTTGGCTCACTTTCCCCGATCCACAAATGAAAAAGGTGACCAAACGCCTTACAGCCACCAACTTTATGAAATCTTATCAGCAATTCTTAAAAGAAAAGGGTATTATTCATCTAAAAACCGACAGCAATTTCATGTTTTCATATACGTGCGAAATGGTAAAAGAAAACCAGTTTCCGGTGGTTTTTTCAACTAACAATTTGTATGAATCTGACCTCTCAGACCCTATCTTGGGAATTAAAACGTATTATGAGCAACAATGGCTTGACCGTGGCTTGACGATAAAATATATTCAGTTTTTATCTGAGAAAAGAGCTGAATTTGTTGAGCCGGAAATAGAAATTGAACATGATTCTTATCGTAGTTTTGGCCGGAGTAAACTGCACAATTTACAGGATTAAAGCAAATATCTGATAATCTTCGATTGCGCCAAACATTTTCGACTTCAAACTTGTTTGCGTTAATGAACAACTCAAAATAAAATGACGATTTACCCACAATTAATTCTTGATGCACTTGTGCATGTACGCTATCCCGGAAACGGTAAGGACATTGTTTCTTCAGGCATGGTTCAAAACGATATCAAAATCGAAGGAAACAAAGTTTCATTCTCCATTATTTTCGAAAAGGCAAACGATCCTTTTGCAAAATCGGTAGTAAAAGCCGCGGAACAGGCTATTTCAACTTATGTTGGTGAAAATGTTGAAATTAAAGGAAATATCGGAATAATTACTCCCGAACCGCCAAAGCCAAAGACGGTTTCAATCCTGCCAAACGTAAAAAACATCATTGCCGTTTTTTCGGGCAAAGGAGGAGTTGGAAAATCAACTATATCTTCAAATCTTTCCATTTCTCTGGCGTTGCTCGGTTATAAAGTCGGGTTGCTTGATGCTGATATTCACGGACCATCAATCCCTAAAATGTTTGGAGTAGAAGACGCACATCCAGAAGTAATTGAAGTGGAAGGAAGGCATGAAATTATTCCCATTGAAAAATATGGTGTGAAAATTTTATCCATTGGGTTTTTTGTGAATCCAAATGATGCATTGGTTTGGCGTGGAGCGGTTTCCAGCAATGCGTTGAAGCAGCTTATGACCGATGCCCAATGGGGCGATTTGGATTATTTTGTCATGGATTTACCACCAGGAACCGGTGATATTCATCTTACGGCTGTTCAAACCGTTGGGATTACCGGAGCAATTGTGGTTACAACTCCTCAGGATGTTGCTTTGGCCGATGCACGAAAAGGTGTGAGCATGTTTACAGGAGAAAAGATTAATGTTCCGGTTCTCGGATTAGTTGAAAATATGGCCTGGTTTACTCCGGCTGAACTGCCTGAAAATAAGTATTATATATTTGGAAAAGGTGGAGGAAAGCGTCTCGCTGAAGAGCTTGATATTCCTTTGCTTGGCCAGATTCCACTGGTACAAAGTATCCGCGAAGGCGGTGATGCCGGACATCCGGTTGCGGCTGATGAAAATAGCATTATGTCGCTTGCATTCAGAGACCTGGCTTTGAAAGTAGTTGACCGGATTGATTTCAGAAATTCCAACATGCAGGCAACTAAAAGAGTGGACATTGTAAAATAGTGCATTGTCATATTTAAAAAGCTGATAAATAAAAGGTTATAATTAACTGCATTTAATTTTTAAACATATCACTTTGGATATTTTTAATTTACATATTTGATGCATAAGATATTGGTAATTAAATTTATAATATAGATAAAAACAGGCAATGTAATAAAATGTAATATGTAATGAAGCGTAAATAATCATCAGGAATGAAATATATTCTTAACTTTGACCTTATTTTGTCGATTTCAGAGGAGTAAATTTTATTTTCTGAGGTTTAATCTTTCCTGCCCAATGAAAAGATTTTTACTGATTATTTTTATTACAACACTTTCTATGGCTGTTTTCTCGCAAAGCAAGGGCTTTTCGAGATGGTCTTTTACCCCTGAATATGGCTATAATTACTTCGACGGTGATATTAACCAGAATCTAACAAATATCTTCCCTACTTCCTTTCGAAATGTTACTTACAGTGCTAATTTAGAATATGCTATGACTCCTGTTTGGGGCATGGGACTAGATTTTTATTACTTTCCATTGCGTGCAACTACTACCAGCCCGACCACTATTAACATAAATACCGATTTGTGGAACTCTGATTTAATTGCTACAATTAACTTTACACGCTGGATCTTTCCTCAATCAAAGTCAAGAATTTATGTCAATGGTTCAATTGGAATTGGATTTGCATATTACTTATTTGATGTGAGATATCCGAATGGAAATCCGGTATCTGTTAGTGATCTTTATGTGGATTCTAAATACAGTGGCAGATCAAGGCCAATTCTTTTATATGAAAATGGTAAGCCTTTGAAATATGGTATGGCAGGATCATGTCCGGTGACTTTTTCGGTGGAGTATAATTTTTCAAAACCACTTGCCATTGGTGCAAAAATCCATTATCGAGCTTACACAAAAGACAACCTGGAAGGTGTAACATACCTGAACTGGGACGGTGTAACGAATGATTATATTGCAGCCGGAACGCTTTACCTGCGATACAAATTCAATTCTTTCAATAAAGACCATTTGAGAAATATAAAATGGGATGAATATCAACCCGATCAGGGACTAATTTATGCAAAAGAACTGGGTAAAAAGTTTGACAAACTGAACAACAAAGTAGATACCATCGCTAAAAAAGTGAACGATTTAATTCCACGTGTTGCAAAACTTGAAAGTTTATTGTCGAACGATGGACCTGATTCTGACGGTGATGGTGTGCCAGATGTAAGAGACAAAGACCCACATACGCCGCCGAATACTCCGGTTGATTTTTGGGGACGGCCACTTGCAATATCTTCTAATAATGTAACAACTGCAAAGGGAACGCCTTCAAAAAATACGGTAAACTGGGAGGATATTCCTGCTGTTTATTTTGATTTTGACAGGATTGACCTTGATAATGATGCATTGATTACAATTAGTAAGATTGCAAATAGAATGAAGGCTGATCCAAATCTGTATGTCGAAGTCAGAGGGTATTGTGACTATTTGGGAAACAACCCGTATAATAACCTGCTGAGTCAACGACGATCCGACAGAGTGAAAAAAGAACTGGTAAATATATGGGGAATTCCATTCGACCATATAATTTCAAACGGAAAAGGAAAAGCGCTTGAACCAAAGATTAAATACCGGCCAAACCGCCGGTGCGATTTCTTTTTCGGGAAATTGTAAATTTCTGCATTCCTGAAAATATAAAGCCTGCCTGAAAGTGGGCTTTTTTTATGAATAAAAAATCTAAGTAGAAATTAAACTAATTCTAATGAGACCAACCATTATCGATTTGTTGAACCAAAGCGTTGAAAAATATAACAACGAACCATTTCTTTGGGAAAAAACTTCAACAGAATTTTTACCAACAACTTATCTGGAAACTAAACAGCAAACACATGTTCTTGCTGCCGGTTTAATATCAATAGGAGTTAATAAAGGAGATAAAATTGCACTGCTTTCAGAAGGAAGAAACGCCTGGATTATTGGCGAACTGGGCATTTTGCACGCCGGTGGCATCAATGTTCCATTGTCTATAAAGTTAGAGGAAAGTAATGATCTTATATTTCGGTTAATCCACTCCGAAGCAAAATATATTCTGGTTTCAGGCAGTCAGTTGAAGAAAATCAGAAGTATTGCCAATGCGCTGCCGGAAATCAAAAAAGTGATTGTGTTTGATGACCAGCCCGACTATGAAGAAAAAGAAATCAGCCTGACTGAATTGCTTGAAAAAGGTGCTGAATACCAAAAGAAAAATCCAACAGATGTTGAAAAACGCGCTAAAGCCATTAAGCCTGACGATTTGGCCAATATAAGCTATACTTCAGGAACTACGGCCGATCCGAAAGGAATAATGTTGACTCATCGTAATTATACGGCCAATGTAGAACAGGCACTTACGTTGATGACCATTCCACCGAGTTACCGGACTTTAATCATTTTGCCACTCGACCATTGTTTTGCGCATGTGGCTGGATTTTACAGTTTTATGGCATGTGGAGCCAGTGTTGGCACCGTTCAGAGCGGTAAAACGGGAATGGAAACGTTGAAAAATATTCCGATCAATATAAAAGAACTGAAACCAAGCTTATTATTGAGCGTACCGGCACTGGCAAAGAGTTTCAAAAAGAATATCGAAACCAATATCAAGGCTCAGGGACCGATTGTGAACGCACTTTTCAATTTTGCTCTGAAACTGGCATATTCGTACAACAAAGAAGGATATAACAAAGGACAAGGCCTGCAAAAGTTCAAGAAACCACTGCTGAAATTGTTTGACAACATACTTTTTTCGAAGGTGCGGGAAGCATTTGGTGGAGAACTCAACTTTTTTATAGGTGGCGGAGCTTTACTCGATATTGATTTGCAACGATTTTATTATGCCATTGGAATTCCCATGTTTCAGGGTTACGGTTTGTCGGAGGCTACGCCAATCATTTCATCGAATGGAATGGCCAATCATAAATTAGGTTCGTCGGGTTATTTGGTAAAACCAATGGAATTGAAAATCTGTGATTCAGAGGGAAATGAATTGCCGAATTTCGAAAAAGGCGAAATCATTATTAAGGGCGAAAACGTGATGGCAGGGTATTATAAAAACGAAAAAGCAACTGCTGAAACCATTGTGGATGGATGGCTGCACACAGGCGATATGGGTTACATGGATAATGATGGTTTTCTGTATGTGGTTGGTCGTTTTAAAAGCTTGCTGATTTCGAGCGATGGCGAAAAATACAGTCCCGAAGGAATTGAAGAATCGCTTTCCGATAATTCGAAATACATTGACCAGGTAATTCTTTACAACAACCAAAATCCGTATACAGCCGCTCTGATTGTGCCAAACAAAGAAGCATTGAAAAGGTATGTGCTAAAGAAGAAACCAAATCTGAGTTGGGAAACTGCCGAGGCAAAAGCCTTGGCATTGGATAAACTCCAGCGGGAAATTAATCAGTTCCGCAAAGGTGGAAAATACGAAGGAATGTTTCCTGAACGCTGGCTGCCGGCTGCTGTGGCCGTAATCGGCGAACCATTTACCGAACAAAACGGATTGGTAAACAGCACCATGAAAGTGATGCGTGGCAAAGTGGAAGAACGCTACGTCGACCGGATTGAAAGTTTATATTCTTCAGGTGCCAAAAATATTGATAATCCGGAAAATATAGCAGCATTATCGTAGCTGAACAATCGGAACCGAAATATAGTTTTATGTAAAATGACTTTTTGAAAGTTGATAAACACGAAGAAATATGAAAAAAACACTATTGATTTTTGTTGCGTTTATGCTTATTTTTCCATTAGGTAAAAGTCAAAATACAGGTTCATACGATTTAGGAATCGGGCTGCGGTTTCAAAAAACTGAAGGACTTTATTGGGAGAATGGCGTGGGTGCTGATTATACAGCCGATTTTTTGTTACACAAAAAAATTCACCTGAAACTTAGTTATGCCTCCAGCAGGCTTGGAACAGCATTATTCGAAAATGCTATAAGGCAGGATAACTATCTCATTGGTGCCGACTGGCATTTCCTCTCCGATAAAAACTTCCAACCCTATGTTGGACTGAATACGGGCTTTTTCCATGCTGATATGGAAAATCCCATTTTTAATGTTCTTCCACACAATTCTTTGCTGCTTTCGGCCGAAGCGGGACTTTATTATAAAATTAAAGCACCACTTGCCGCCAGTTTATCGGTAGGTTATAACTTCATTAATGGTGATGGTATCAATATTCCCGGAACAATATTTCCGGTTTATTACCAGTTAAGTGTTTTTTATTATTTTGGAAAGAAATAATTTCCAATTACCAATTAAAAGAAATACAGACATGAAAAAGCATATTTTCCAGCCAATCCTGTTATTTATTACAGTTCTTCTCGCTTCCTGCAGTACAAATCCGCCTATTGATAACACCATGTTGGATTCGGGAACTATATCGTATGCTATTCCCGATTCGCTGGAAAAACATCTGGTTTCGGATTATATTCCTAATCCTACCGAACAGCAAAAAAATACACCGGTAATTATATGTGCACACGGCTATACGGCAACAACTTTTGAATGGGACGAATTACGTTCCTATGCCAATGCCAAAGGCACTTTTTACGTGTCTCAGGTGCTGCTTGGCGGACATGGTGTTTCATATTCTGATTTTAAAAATGCAACCTGGGAGGACTGGCAAAGTTCCATCACCCTGGAATATAAAAACCTGAGCAATCTGGGATTTAAAAAAATATATCTGGCGGGTTCTTCAACCGGAGCACCACTGATTATTAATATGGTGAAAAATCATTTGTTTGACAACTTCACATTACCTAAAGGAATATTTCTGGTTGACCCAATCATTGTTTCATCCAATAAAACGCTCACTTTAGTTGGTCTGCTGGGACCGGTTCTGGGTTATACTTCTGTAACGCTGGCCAACGGAGAAAAAGGTCATTGGTATGTCTATCGTCCGCAGGAAACACTTAAACAACTTTATGCATTGATTGATCTGACCCGCCACGATTTAGAAGATGGAATCACTCTGCCCACCGGAACATACCTGAAAGTTTACAAAAGCGAAAAAGACGATACAGCCGACCCGATAAGCGCATTGATGATTTACAAAGGTATGAAAACTGCTGTTGGCGGCAATATCGATGCAGAAATGGTAAACTCATCGTTGCACGTTTTCACACGGCTCTCCGGAAGGGACAATGTAACTCCTGCTGAAACCGCCCTTCAACAAAAGACATTTGCCGAAATGGAAACCAAAATGACCGAATAATCCCCGACTAATCTTTTTAAAAAAACAGAATGAACAAACAAATCTTTTTGCTTGCGCTTTGCCTTACAGCTACATTATCTGGGTTTTCCCAAATGAAAACCAATATCGATTTAAAAGATAACTGGTATCACCTGAATGGTGAAAAGTATTTTATAAAAGCCATTGGTTACGAAATTGGTGCAAGGCCCGGTCAGCATCCGTATAAAGATGCTAAGGCAGATAACCTGGATTTGATGAAGTTTGACCTGAAAGTAATCAAAGAAGGCGGATATAATGCCATCAGAACCTGGAGTGAACTTTCGGAACCACAACTAAAATTGGTGCAAAATTCAGGTTTGAAACTGATAATGGGCATTGCAGTTGACCCTGAAGGTGATTATGGTGATGCAAAGTTTATACAAAAAAGCGAAGAAAGTGTACGGAAAGTGCTGAATTATGCCCGGAAGTACGATTGCATCATTACGTATCTTATCCTCAATGAACCTCAGACTGACCATGTGTATAAAGTGTCGGGGAAAGCATTTACAGTACTAATGAAAGAGCTGATGGCAGTTATTCACAAAGAACATCCGGGAATTCCCGTAACCATCTCGGCCAACGCCATGATCAGTGATTATATCGACGAGAATATCTTTGATGTGTATGCTTATAATTGTTATGACCACACCGAAGCACAAACTGCCACCATGGGGTTCAAAGATTATATCAAAGGACTATATGAACTGAATGGAAAGAAAAAACCGTTTATAACCACCGAGTTTGGCTACAGTGTTTCGCAAAAAGGTTTTGGGCGTTACGGCGGCAATACGCTGGTACAACAAAGCAATGGATTGATTGCCAACTACCGCGATTTGTTGGATGCCGGTGCCGTGGGGATGTGTCCGTTTTACTATGCCGATGGCTGGTGGAAAGGCGGTGATGAATCATACCACAACCCGGAACAACCGGAAGAATGGTTTGGTTTTTGGGGATATGCCGACAAAGATGATAAGTTCGGTTCACCGCGACCGGTGTGGTTTGCCATGCGTGATTATATGAAGGCGCTTATTATCAGTCCGAAAAACAAAGATATTTACATGACCGGCACGATACCTGTTGAACTTTACACCGATAAAGATGCCCGAAAGGTGCTGGTAAAACTGCACGACAAAGTGCTGTATTCGAAGAACCTGACCAAAGAAGGTTATTTTGCCGATAAGTTGAAGCTTGACCCGAAAGGAATTGAAGATATGGAGCTAAGCTTTGAGTTTTACGACAAAGACAATAAACAGATTAAAACCGAATCGATACAAATATTAGCCTCCAACGCTCCATTTGAATTACCAACGCTGACCATTGAAGTTACGCCCGACAAAGATTTGAACGCGGGTAAAATTGGCAGTATCAAAACACATATAGTGACGAAAGAAAACTTCAAACTGGTGGATGATTTGCGCGTTAGTTTCAACACACACCTTGGGTGGGAAGTTGGTCCGCAGGCACTGGTGCCGGTTAAAGATCAACCGGAAAAGAAAACCATTGATACGGAAAACTTTTTCGCGATACCGGATAACTGTTGGGTGGTGAATGCTTCGGCAGGAGTAACCGTTCAATATGGTAAGTTCACCTTCAAAATCCACGACCAGAAACTATTGTACCGCGGCGATTGGGCCAACGGAGTTGCACGGGTTCCGGCAGAAGCGACTGTGAAATAAAGCAATGTTATAACCTCATAAAAGAATATGATTAAAAGAGTAGTTGTATGTTGCCTGATAATACTTTCAGCAATTAATGTAATGGGTCAGTTTCTTCTCGATCCACAAAAAAGCAAAGAAGCTTTGAGGTACTATAATGAAGGCGTACAGGCGTATTATAAAAATGATATTGTCGCAGCAGATTCATTGTTCGGGAAGTCATTAGTATATCAAATTACTAAAGATGCATTATACAATTACTCCCAAACAAGAATGTATTTGAAAGATACATGTGCTGCCTGCAACAGTTTAAAAATAATTTATAGTAAATTTAAAGATAAAGATGCCACAAAGCAATATTTTGCTGCCTGTAATATTTACTCAGATACAACCTATTATGATAAGTCATTTAAAAAAACGAATACAGCAGTTGGTTACAAATATTATGAGGTAATACAAAATTTCAGGTGTGATCTTTATCCACGGGGTGAAATTCATAAAAAGGGGCATAAAGGAACTTTGAGAAGTTATATGTTTGACTTAAAATCTGATGATGTTGATATAGTTGCAAACTACATGGTAATAGATTCAATTAAATACTTTGACTTTGTTTATTATTCTGAGTTTGAAGACGTAAATAAAGAGTTGATGGCAGAATATTCAGCTTATATAAAGAAATATATCCGTGTAAAATACGATATAAGCAAAGTGGATGAGAACAGCCGGTTTATCAGCGTAGATGTTTTGATTGATAAAAAAGGCAAGATAATAAAATGTGAATTGAAATCGAGATATTTCGAAGTGTTGGAACAAACAATACAAGATGATATCAGAAAAGATGTTGAAAAATTGTTTTTGAGAATGCCCAATCTAAAACCGGAGAAATTTTTAGATCAACCGGTTGATAAGAGTTACTCAATTAGTGTTACCCTTAGATAAATACAAAAGGGCTTTCACCTCTTCCTAATTATACCATACTGGTGAACAAATGCATCTTGTGGCAGCGGGGGAATAAATCCGGGCGGTCGGGGTGGTGGGGATGTTCAAAATAAAATAAAATAAAAAAATGGCGAAAATGATAATTAAAATGAAAAAATACATTTATGCACCACTTGTCTTTTTAATAATTGGCTGTTCGCATCCAGCAAATTCTATAAGTTTAAGCAAGGTAGAAAAAGAAGAATTAAGAATTGATACGAAAATATTGAAATCA
The DNA here is from genome assembly GCA_903929065.1 of uncultured Bacteroidales bacterium. Taxonomy (GTDB): domain Bacteria; phylum Bacteroidota; class Bacteroidia; order Bacteroidales; family Paludibacteraceae; genus Paludibacter. Next base: position 25,328 of record CAIYTJ010000440.1, read on the forward strand.
TTAGATGATTCTCTAAATATGACAGGGGATAAA